>DATLKS010000482.1:0-8567 GCA_035538255.1 Terriglobales bacterium | reverse complement strand
CCGACTATTACAACTTCGAGTCGCTCAATTTTCCGCCGAATCATCCGGCTCGCGATACGCAGGACACGCTTATCATTGCCGATCAGCAGAACAAGCCATTACGTGATCGCCTCCTGATGCGCACACACACCTCGCCAGTGCAGATTCGAGTTATGGAAAAGCAGCCTCCACCCGTGCGCGTCGTCGTTCCCGGAAAGGTACACCGGGCTGACACTGCCGACGCCACGCATTCGCCGATCTTTCATCAGGTGGAAGGGTTGGCGGTAGATACGAACATTACCTTCTGCGATCTAAAGGGCACGCTCGATCAGTGGGCTAAGACGATGTTCGGTTCCAGCGTAACGACGCGTTTCTATCCATCGTTTTTCCCATTTACCGAGCCGAGCGCAGACATGCAGATCTCGTGCTTCAAGTGCGGCGGCAGCGGACGTCTTGATGGCCAACGTTGCGGACTTTGCAAGGCAAGCGGCTGGATCGAAATTCTGGGATCAGGAATGGTTGATCCGAACGTCTTCGGTTTCGTCGGCTACGACGCCAAAAAATATAGTGGCTTCGCCTTTGGCATGGGCGTTGAGCGAATCGCGATCCTGAAATATGGTGTCGAAGACATCCAGCTCTTTTACCAGGGCGATGTCAGATTTTTAGAGCAATTTGCGTGAGAAGCTGCCAGCCGCCAGCTACCAGCTTTCAGAGGCTGGTAGCTGGTAGCTGGTAGCCGGCCGCTCCAATGAAGATTTCTCCCAATTGGCTTCGTGAGTTCGTTCCGCTGCGAGTCGACTACCACCGCCTCGCCGAGGACTTGACGCATGCCGGCATCGCCGTGGAAGGCAGCAGCGGCGAAGGCGCTGCGATGATCTTCGAAATGGAGATCACCACGAACCGCGTCGATGCGATGAACCACCATGGAGTCGCACGCGAGTGCTCGGCGATCTATGACCTTGATCTCAAGCCGATTGCGCCCAAACTCCCTCACGTCGATCATGCTGAGCCGTTCCCGATCGAGATCCTGGATCCCGACCTCTGCGCCCGGTACACCGCTCGCGTGATTCGCGGTGTGCACATCGTCAACTCACCGGAACATATCGCGGAACGTCTGCTGATCGAAGATCATCGCGGAATCAACAACGTTGCGGATGCCACCAACTACACGCTGATGGAAATGGGCCATCCGACGCATGCGTTCGATCTGGACTTACTGCAAGGCAGCAAGATCGTCGTGCGGCGTGCACGCTCAGGCGAGAAGCTAAAAACGCTGGATGGAATCGAACGGCAACTGCATCCGGAAGACCTCGTGATCGCCGATGCCGTGAAGCCAGTCGGGTTGGCAGGAGTCATGGGCGGATGGGATTCAATGATTACTGCCAAGACCAGAAACGTCCTCATTGAATCAGCCTGGTTCGATCCGGCAACTGTGCGGCGCACCGCCCGCCGGCACGGGATGCACACTGATGCCTCGCATCGTTTCGAACGGGGTGCCGATTGGGGCGCAACTCCGCTCGCCTGCGACCGTGTTGCCGAGCTAATACTCGAGTCGGCAGGCGGCAAGCTCGCTGGATACAACGACGCGGTCGTACGAAGCCTGCAGCGCTCCCCCATTCACCTTGACCGCGCAGAGATTGGCCGCATTTTGGGTCAGGAAATTCCTGAAACAGTTACCGCCCGGATATTAAGGCGGCTCGGATTCGTGCCCACTGCGAAGCGCGTCAGTTCGACCGTAAACGTAAGTTCGTCGCCAGCAGCCGTTGCTGAGCAGCCGAACGCATACAGTGTCGCCATTCCTACCTGGAGAATGGATGTTGAACGCGATATCGATCTCATCGAAGAGATCGCGCGCGTCTACGGTTTCAACAACTTTAGAAACACGGTGCCTGCATTTTCTGGAGTGGTTGTCGAGCAGCCGCAGGCAATGGCGGAATCGAAGATGAGATCTCGTCTGTTGGCACTTGGCTATGACGAAGCAGTCTCACCAACGTTCATCTCAGCGGCCGACGCACAGCGCTTCTCGGAAGCAAAGCCAGTTCAGCTTGAAAATCCTCTGAGCGAAGAAACGCCGTTGCTGCGCTCTTCCATGCTGCCCGGCATGTTGAATGTGCTGGAATGGAACTTCAATCGCCGCACGGATGATCTGCGCTTGTTCGAAATGGGAAATGTCTTTGCAAAACAGGGCAACAGCGTTGAGCAACATCAGCACCTTTGTTTCGCGGCCACGGGAACGGCTGGAGAGAGAGTCCTGGAACAGGAGGCCCGGGATTTGGACTTCTTCGATCTAAAAGGCGACGTCGAAGCTGTGTTGTCACTATTTGCGACAGACTCGCTGCGCTTCGAGGGCCCAGGATCGCGCTACCTTCATCCTGGCCGCTCGGCCAAGATACTGCTGAATGATCGATTCCTGGGCGAACTTGGACAACTCCATCCCGAGATTGCTGCTGAACGCAAATTCAACCAGGACGTCTGGATCTGTTTTCTGAATCTCGACAAATTGTTCGCTGTGCCGCTTCGCCAGCCGCGGTATGAGCGGCTCTCGCGTTTCCCTTCGGTCGAGCGCGATTTCTCCTTGCTGCTCGACAACAGCATCATATACGCGCGATTGGAGGGCGCGATTAAGAGTCTGCGCATTCCCGAATTGATCTCTATTGAGCCCAAGGAGCTTTTCCGCGGCGGTGCGGTCCCTGAAGGAAAGTATTCGCTGCTTCTGCGATTGACGTTCCAGTCTAGCGAACGCACGCTTGGCGACGAGGTGGCAGCCTGGAGTCGGCAGGTGATCGCGGCAGTACACACGCTCGGCGGCACGCTGCGCGCATAGTCTCATTCCTACTAGCAGCGCCGATGATTGTTCACGCAGCTTTGTCCGAATCGCCTAGCTGTTGATCGCCGATTACCTCTTGGGCAGTCTGCTGCTGGGTATCCACAACTTGTGACGGCTTCCCAACAGCCGCAGTCGGATTATCTGCGGCTTTGGTCTGCGCATCTCCTTTGGCCTCGGAGTCGGGAGGATGGACGGTCAGATCCATGGTGGTCGACCCAATCTGGATATCTTCACGCTCGCGCATCTGACGAAACGCCTCCGCGTATATGAAGCTGGCCGCCTTGCGTCGTTGTTTCGGATCGACGATGTAGCGCAACGTGAGCTCTATGTAATTCTCAGTGACCTTGATGTACACATCGGGCTCGACCTCGAAAATTGGCACCATGAAATAGCGCTGCATCTTTTCAATCTGTTGTTGCGCGCCTTGAAGGAATTGCTGCGTGTACTCGCGCCCGACGTTTTTCAAAATGTCCGATAGAGCTTTCACATTACTCGCGTAGGTGATGGGAATTCGCACTTCATCCCAGATATAGCCAAATGTACGCGTGTAATTGAAGACAGGCGTGCCGAACACCTGCGCGTTGGCGAACTGAATGGTTCGGCCGCTGTACTGGTCGCCGCCGATCCAATTCCCGATCTCCATCATACGCGTGTAAAAAAAGCCAATATCGATCACATCTCCGCTGAGTTTGTTGATCTCTATGCGGTCTCCTCCCGAGTACATGTGGCCGGCGAAAATAGCGACACGTCCGGCGATACTCAATAGCGGTTCGCGGAGGGAGATTGCGAGACCGGCGCCGAGCAATCCCCAAAACTGGCCCTTGTGTTCGAAGATCTTTGACCAGAAGGCAATGATCGCTGCAACCGTTAATACGGTGATGACGGTATTGGTGAGCCGATACAGCCGGTAGTGCTCCTTCGGCGACACATCACGCGACTCGATTACCTTTCGCCCAACGACAGCAGCGACATAAGCGATAATGAGCACGCCGACCGAGCCCAGTATCGGAATCGCATAAGGAAATTGCGGCATCAGCTAGTCTGATGCACACGGATCGGTGCGTGTTTGCAGCAACGCATCGGCGAGATTGGTCTGACGAAGAATCACTTATAATCAAGGGTTTTCGGCGTACCCTTCGCGCTGCTCTGTTCAGCGCGCGTTACCGAGGAGAGATCATGTCCACGGCTCCTTCTGCTGCTACACGCATCGAGAAAGATTCCATCGGACCAAAAGAGATTCCCGCGAATGTTTACTATGGCGTACAAACTGCCCGCGCCGTGGAAAACTATCCCATTTCGGGTATGCGTGCTCACCCGACGCTGATCCGCGCTATTGGCATGATCAAGCGCGCTGCCGCCGAAGCAAACAAAGAACTGGGGCTCGTGGATCCGAAAGTAGCCGACGCTATTATTGCGGCTGCGCAGGAAGTCATCGCCGGAAAGTGGGATCGGGAATTCGTCGTGGATGTCTTTCAAGCGGGGGCAGGCGTCAGCTTCCACATGAACTCGAATGAGGTGATTGCGAACCGTGCCGAGGAGATCCTCGGCGGCAAGCTGGGCGAGTACAAACGCGTTCATCCTAACGATCACGTCAATTACGGGCAGTCGACGAACGACGTATTCCCTACGGCGATGCGTCTTGCCACTCTGATGGAACTGGAGAAGCTCTATCCGGTTCTCGACGCGATCGGGCACAGCTTCGAGCAGAAAGGTAAAGAGTTCTGGGAGATCATGAAGTCGGGACGGACGCACATGCAGGATGCGGTTCCGATCCGTCTTGGTCAGGAATTCGCAGCATACGCTGTAGCGCTGCGGCGAGCCGGCGATAACATTCGGCAAAATTCCGAAGACCTGCGCTGGCTTGGCCTCGGCGGCTCGGCCGTAGGCACGGGCATCAATACGCATCCTGATTATCGCGGATTTGCAGTGGCAAACCTCACACGCATCTCCGGCCAGAAACTCATGCCTGCAATCGACATGCGCTGGGCTATGCAGTCGAACGCACCCATGGCCCAGGTCTCGGCTGCGCTGCGCAATCTTGCTCTTGAGGTGATCCGTATTTCTAACGACGTGCGTCTGCTCTCTTCGGGTCCCAATACGGGATTGGCGGAAATCTATTTGCCCGCGCTCCAGCCGGGCTCGTCGATTATGCCGGGAAAGATCAATCCCGTGATGCCGGAATTGGCGGCGATGGTTTCGTTCCAAGTCGTTGGAAACGACACGGCTGTCGCTCTGGCGGTGCAAGCGGGACAACTCGAGCTGAATGTCATGATGCCAACGATGTCCTACAGCGTGCTTCAGTCGGTCACGATCATGACGAACATGCTGCACCAGTTCGATAAGTTCTGCATCAGCGGACTCACGGTTAACAAAGATCGGTGCAAGTTCTACGCCGAGAGCACAGTTTCCTTAGCAACCGCTCTGAATCCATACATCGGATATCAGAAAGCCGCAGAGATTGTAAAAGAATCGGTTGCCACCGGAAAATCCATAATCGAGATCGCCCGCTCCAAAGGCCTGCTGAAAGAAGATGAGATCGCCGAAATCCTCGATCCGGTAAATATGACAGAACCGAAGCGGCCGCTTGAAGCTGCCAAGCAGAGGGAAGCAGTCAAGGCGAGGTAATAGCGGGTTTTGCCCCGACCTGGAATGCTCTTCCCTTTGCAGACTCTTCTCACCCATCAGCGGTACCCGTGGATTCCTCCGCTTGAATTAAGATGGCAAGTTCTCAATGGCGAACAGCTCCAAGCGCGCAGGATCGGCTACGACAGAGGCGCCGCTTGGGCCCGAAACAAGCGGCGAGACACGTAGTCTACGGGTTGTTGCGCTAGGCGGAGGCACCGGTCTCTCCACATTACTGCGTGGCCTCAAGCGATACGCCCCTCATACGCCAGGCATTGAGGAGAAGAAGCCGACAGCGTCCAGCCTCCCCGGCATTACAGATCTAACAGCGGTTGTGACCGTCACGGATGATGGAGGTTCGAGTGGGCGTCTCCGCAAAGAATTCAATATTCTTCCCCCGGGCGACATCCGCAACTGCTTAGTCGCCCTGTCTGAAGACGAAGCCCTGCTCTCCCGAATTTTTCAATATCGCTTTGAAAGTGGCGGAGGGCTTGAAGGACACAATTTTGGCAATCTCTTCGTAACCGCTCTCACCGCGGTAACGGGCGATTTTGCCGAAGCCGTGCGCGAGTCATCGAAAATTCTGGCCACACGCGGAACCATCTTTCCGTCAACCGTCTCCAATGTCCAGCTTGAGGCCCTGATGAATGACGGCTCGACGGTGTTTGGGGAAACTAATATCACCGCCAGCCACTTGCGAATCGTGCGTTTGCGTATGGTCCCGGAGAATGCTCAGCCCCTGCCGGAGACTCTGGAGGCAATCTCTAAAGCCGATATGATCACCATCGGACCAGGCTCGCTTTTTACGAGCCTGGTTCCGAACCTGCTGGTCCACGGGATTCCAGAGGCAATTGCCGCGTCCAGAGCCATCAAGGTTTACGTCTGTAATTTGATGACACAAGCGAACGAGAGCCTTGGACTCACCGCCGGCGATCACATTCGCAAACTCTACGAGCATGCCGGCAGCCCCATCTTCGATTACGCCCTGGTGAACACAGCGCCCATCAGCGAATCCCTGCAGGCAAAATATGCGTTGGAAGGAGCCAGCCGAATTGTCGTCGATCGGGATGCAATTGAATCTCTCGGCGTCCGCTGCGTGACGGGAAATTTCGTTGCTGAAGGTGACGTTGTGCGGCATGCTACCGATCGAGTAGCCGCCGAACTGCTGAAATTGGTTGCGAAGGCAAAGACCGCGTAAAACACATTCTCATGAAAACATTCTTTCTTGCTTTCTGCGTTTTTCTCTCTTCGATCTCCCATGCCGCCACCGATACGGCTCTGCAGTCGAAGATTGCCACCATGGCAGCGCAGCATCGCGGGAAGCTGGCGCTATACGGAACCAACCTCAAAACTGGGGAGACCATAAGCATCGACGCCGATAAGCCAGTCGCGACAGCTTCCGTCATCAAGCTGCCGATTCTGGTCGAGGCCATGGCGCAAGTAAAAGCGGGAAAACATCACCTCTCAGACAAGATCACGCTGCAGAAAGACGACATCGTTCAAGGCTCTGGCATGTTGCAGTTTTTTGACACGCCCCTGGCAATTACGCTGAAAGATGCTCTTACTTTCATGATTATCGAGAGCGATAACACGGCGACGAATCTGGTAATCGATCAGGTCGGAATCAAGAACGTGAACGACGGCATCGCACAAATGGGCTTGAAGGACACCTATTTATACAAAAAAGTCTATAAACCGGCTGTCGGAGCGATGCCTGCCGATCAGAAGAAATTCGGATTGGGAAAGACAACCGCGCGAGAGATGGGCAAAGTGATGGAGAGTATCGTCCGCTGCGAGCTACAGGACCAGAATCTCTGCAACAACATGCTTTACATGCTGCGCAACCAGCAGTACCGAAATCTCGTGCCGCACTATATCGAAACCTCTGACACCTCGGAAGGTCTGTCGCTGATCGCCAACAAAACCGGCTCCCTCGACGAGGTGCGCAACGACGTTGCCGTCGTGTACTCCAAGAATGGGCCGATTGTCATCTCAGCTTTTACCTACGACAACGAGGACAAGAGCTGGAATAACGACAACGCAGCCGAGCTTCTGGTGGCGCATATGGCAAAGTCGATTATGGAGGCATGGTCTCCGCAGGGCTTAGCAAAAGAGATCACCAGCGCAACTTCTAGGCCGTAATCGGGTTCAGGCGAGGTTATGTCTTGATGCCTCTACGCGGGCAAGCTAAGGCAAAAAAGTCGTATTATTACGCTGACGCAAGATCGCACTCGATTAAGGCGGTTCATATGCGCTCGCTTGTCGCTTCCTTTCTGCTTTCCAGTTCGATTGCTTTTTCCCAGGTAGCTTCCGACTCTGCAGCCGTTAAAACCATCACCGTTCCAGCCGGAACCAAGCTGTTGATGCAACTCAAAAGCGGGGTCAATACCAAGTCCGCGAAAGTCGGCGATGGTGTGTATCTGGAAACGAGTTTCCCGGTCAGTATCGATAACACCATGGCGATCCCTCCGGGAACTTACGTCCAGGGCGTGATCGACAACGTGAAACGCTCGGGGCGAATCAAAGGGCGCGCCGAAGTTCTCTTCCATTTCGCAACACTGATTTTCCCGAATGGCTACACGGTCTCCGTCCCAGGAGCAGTGAACGATGTTCCGGGAGCTGATAACAGCCGGGTAGTCAACAAAGAAGGAAGCGTCCAGGCCGATGGGAGCAAGGGCAAGGATGCCGGCACGATCGCCGGACCGGCAGCCGAGGGCGCAATCATCGGAGCTTTGGCGCGTGGCGGAAAAGGAGCCCTGATCGGCAGTGGAATCGGAGGGGCCGCGGGACTCGCCGAAGTCCTGTTCACGCGAGGAAATGAGATTAACTATCCGCCAGGAACGGCGGTCGAGATGGTGCTGCAACGTCCGCTCACGCTCGAGCAGCAGAGAGTCGCTCAGGTCAAGGCGGAATACATTCCCCGGCAGGGCCCGACGCACCTCGAAAAGCCTCGTCTAGAGCCGGAACCTGCACCGCGGTGAAGGCAGAAGCTTATGCGTGCGAGAACAAGTTGTGGCTGCATCAAACCCGGCCCAGTATAGTGACTTGCTCTAGCTCGCAGTTGCGGCGTCGCTCCTGGGACTCTGCTGTCGTCTGGCTCGTGATGCAATCTGTTTCATGTGATGCCGTGTGTGCAATA
>DATLKS010000481.1:0-3001 GCA_035538255.1 Terriglobales bacterium | reverse complement strand
ACAGACTCTCGAGCGCTTTCTCAAGCGCGCCGGGCGCCTTGACGTGAAGCTGGCTCTCGAGATTACGACGCAGGTCGCCAGGGGTTTGGCCGCGATCCAGAAACAAAAGCTTGTCCACCGGGATATCAAGCCGAGCAACATCATGGTACTGCTGGAAGAGGAGAGTGTTGTAACGGCCAAAATCATTGACCTCGGTCTGTCGAAGCTCGCGACTGATGCACCTGCTGAAGCCGCGATTTCGACCCCTGGAACTTTCGCCGGCACACCAGAGTTTGCCAGCCCGGAGCAGTTTGCGGGAGTCAGCGTGGACATCCGTTCAGATCTGTACTCGCTGGGTGTGACGCTGTGGGAGATGCTGACCGGCCTGGCGCCATTCACCGGTACTCCCGCGGAGGTAATGCATCAACATCTGCACGCACCTTTACCAATCGACCAGCTCCAAGATGTCCCAGAGCCGGTCGTTGCTCTGCTTGAGGTGCTGCTGGACAAAGACCCAGTGCAACGCTTCCAGACTCCGGCCGAATTGCCGAAATTTATGCCAATGATAGTGGACGCTATCGCCAGTGGGCAAACTATCACTGTTCAGAGCTTGCGGAAAATGTCTGTTGTCGAATCGCACACCGCACATCGCGGGTCAGCAGCAAACCTGGGACCGAAGAGAATCTCGGTTGCGAGATTACCCGTCACCGGATGCGATGTCTTTGGGCGAGACGAGGATCTCGCTTTCCTGGATGCCGCGGAGGCAAACCCCCGCGTGAACGTCGTTAGCGTCGTCGCATGGGCAGGTGTCGGGAAATCCACGCTCGTCAACTGTTGGCTGCGGCGGATGGCTGCTGAAGACTATCGGTCGGCGGAGTTCGTTTTTGGTTGGTCCTTCTACAGACCAGGCACAAGCGGCCAGTCTTCGTCTGCAGATGAATTTGTCGACAGCGCTCTCGCTTGGTTTGGGGATGCGGATCCAAGGGTGGGAACTGCCTGGGAGAAGGGCGAACGGCTGGCGAAACTCATCGCCCATCACCGAACGTTGCTGGTTTTGGACGGCCTGGAACCGCTTCAACATCCACCTGGTCCGCAAGAGGGCCGCCTGCGTGAGCCTGCGCTCCAGGCGCTTCTGCGTGAGCTCGCTGCCTTCAATAGGGGACTTTGCATCGTCATTACGCGGCTTCCGGTCGCTGATATTGCAGAACACGAGGGGGCTTCAGCCTTGCGTCGTGAACTGGAACGACTACCCAGCGACGCTGGTGCGAAGCTACTTCGAGCGCTGGGCGTCAAAGGGCGCGAGGTCGAGCTGCGAACGGCCAGCGACGAGTTCCTTGGGCACTGTCTTGCTCTCACGCTGCTGGGCAGCTACCTGACGGATGCTTACGGCGGGGATATCCGTTGTCGCGGAGAAGTATCAGCGCGTCTGGTTGATGATGCGAGGCAAGGAGCCCACGCCCGAAAGGTCATGGAATCCTATCAGAGCTGGTTGGGCGAAGGTCCGGAGCTGGCCCTTCTCCGCCTGTTAGGCCTATTTGATCGACCTGCTGACGAAAAGGCGCTTGGGGCACTGTTGAAACCGCCCGCTATCCGCGGCCTTACAGAGTCATTAACGGATCTGAGCCAAAGCCGCCGGCGAACGATTTTTGCCAGATTAAGAAGAGCAAGGCTTCTGGCCGGCGAAGATCCGCACAATCCTGGACAGTTGGATACGCATCCTCTGATTCGCGAGTACTTTGGCGAACAGCTTCGGAGTCAACAAAACGAAGCCTGGAAAGAATGTAACCAGCGCCTCTTTACCCATTATCGAGCACTTGCACCACAGCTGCCCGAGACCTTCAGAGAGATGGAGCCGCTGTTCGCGGCGGTAATTTGCGGCTGCAATGCAGGTTTATATCGGGAAGCGCTACATGAAGTTTACATTCCGCGGATTCAGCGGGGAAATGCCTGCTTTGCAGCGAACGTTCTCGGAGCCAGAGGCGCGTTGCTGTCAGTTTTAGCTCATTTCTTTGAAGCGGGGCGCTGGGGCTCAATCGTGGAAGAGGGGATCGAGCGGCGAAGCCTCACTCCAGAAGATCAGCTCTTCCTCCTCATGCAGGCGGGATTGTATCTAACGCTCACGCGAGGACTGGGAACAACGGAGGCGCGAGTCTGTTACGAGCGCGCCGAGCCCTTGTGCCATTCATTGAATCGTCCCGAGCTGCTGTATTCGGGGCTCATGAATCAATGGGTATTTTCCCTCGCGACTAACCGGTTGACCGTGACGATGCAGATTGCCAAACGCGTTTTCCTGCTGGCGCAAAAGCAGAATGACCTAGCTCTGATGATAGGGGCCTACCGGGCCGTGGCGGCTGCGCTCTACTTCTTGGGCGATTTCGAGGCCGCGAGGCACAACGCGAGGTGCGGTCTCCAGATCTGGCACTCGGGAAGCGTGCAGTCTCCGGTGGAAGAAGTCTACGCGCCCCCCGTCATTTGTCTCATGGTTGAAGCCCTATCCGACTGGCATCTCGGAGAGACCGGCTCTTGCCAAACGACCATCGACCGAGCGATATCGCTAGCGAAGGAGCTGAATGATACCCACGCATTAGCTGCAGCCCTCCTCTGGGAAACGAAGCTCAGTCACTTTGAACGTAACCCTGCTAAGGTGGCGCGCTTGGCGTCGGATTTAATCGAGTTATCTACACGTCAGAATTTTGAATTTTGGCTCCCGGCGGCAGAGATTCTGCGCGGCTGGGCACGGAGCGCTTCCGGCTGCGCCCCGGAAGGCATCGCCTGGATCGAGGACGCAATACGGAACTATCGAGCAACCGGCGCGATGCTTCGCATGCCATATTTTCTGGCGCTGAAAGCCGAAGCTTTGCATTTTGCGGACCGCATCCCCGAAGCTCTTGAGGCAATAACCGAGGCGGAAGCGTGGGTCGAAAGATCCGAAGAGCGGTGGTGGTGCGCCGAAGTGCAAAGGCTCCGCGGTGTATTTCTCGCCGCTATGGGCGCCGACAAAGCTCAAGTCGAGGCTTCCTTC
>DATLKS010000480.1:0-3262 GCA_035538255.1 Terriglobales bacterium | reverse complement strand
TGATAGCTCGTGAGCTGATCGGCGATCTTCTGCTTGTCTCCGACGACAACCATCGTCAGCTTTTGGGCATTGATGTATTTCTGCGCTATCTCCTGCACCTGCTGGGCTGAGACTCCGTAGATTTTTTGCACATAGGTGTCGAGATAGTTGTCGCCGAGTTTGTGCAGATCCACGTACTCAAGCTGGCTGATGAGTCCGCCTCGATTCGAGTTGCGCAACACAAAAGCACCCGCAAGATAGTTCTTGATGCCCTCAAGCTCCTTGCTCGACGGAGGGTCTTTCTGCAAACGATCAATCTCGTACAAAATCTCTTTAATTGATGCTCCCGTATACTGCGCCGTCACATCGGCCACCTGAACCCAGTACGCATCACGATATCGCGACGAGAGCTGGCTAAATGGCGAGTAGGTGTATCCCTTCTGCTCGCGGATGTTCGAGGTGATCCGCGAACCAAATGAGCCTCCCAAAATGGCATTCATCACCTGCAGAGGGATGTAGTCTGGATTGCTCGGATCAATCGTTGGCAGCCCGATGTAAAGCGTGGACTGCACCGCTCCCGGCCTGTCGACGACTGCGAGCTCATGCTTGCTCGCCGGCTTTGGAATGTCGATCAAAGGATCGGGGCCGTGCGGCCATGGCGAGAATGCCTTGGTGATGGCCTTCCTCATCGCTGCGGCGTCGAATTTCCCGGCAACGTAGATGTGGGTGCGCGCCGCTCCGAAGTTGTGCTTGTAGAACTTTTGGACGTCCTCGATGGTGTAGCCCTGAATCATCTGCTCAGTCGGGAACAGACGTCCGTAAGGATGATTGGGATACAACTCCTTCGCAAACCGCTCGCGCGCGATCGGCTGCGGCTGCGACTTCTGGATACTTAACGTACGGAGCTGATCTTTTTTTAGACGATCAAGTTCCGAAGCCGGGAGAGCGGGATGCATAGCCACATCCGCGAGCAGTGAGACCATATTGGGACCGAAGTCGGAAAGCACGTCTCCGGAAATGCGCGTGATGTCCGGACCGACGCTCACATCTACCGAGCCGCCCATCGATGCTGCCTGTTGGGCTACCTCTTGGGCTGATTTCGTCGTCGTCCCCTCTTTCATCAGACTGGTCGAAAGGTCGGCAAGCCACACCTGGTTTTCGCCCTCATTCAGATTTCCGGCCCGAATGCTTACCGCAATCATCACCTTCGGAATGGATCCGTATGGAACCAGCGTTGCTTGCAGCCCATTGGGCAGCGAGAACTTCTCTTGCTGAGGCACTTTGAATGGCTTTGGCGCGCTGCCCGGAGGCGGAGTTTGCTTCTTTGCTGGTTGGGCTTGAGGGGGGGCACCGGTCGCGTTTTCCTGTGCTCCAGCGGGCAGGCTCCACATGAGAGCCAGAAATGACGTGCAGATCAGGGCAATAAGTCGATTTCGCATCTTTCTCTCCTTTGCTCTCGGTTTAGTTGCCGGACTTACTGGCCTCTGCACTCTGGGTGCTGGCGCCCGGCACGATGGCGAGCACTGTGCGATTCGTGGGCCTTAGATAATCTTGTGCGGTCTTCTGAATCAACGCTGGAGTAATCTTCCGGAATTGGGCCTCGATGTCGTTGACGCGCGCCGGATTGTCATCGAACAGAGCGAAGCTGGCGAGCATGTCGGCGAGTCCGAATCCGTTAAATTGGCTCACTTGGTCGTAGAAGTCCGACCTCAGCTTCACCAGCGCACGATCGAGAGTCTTCTGATCAATCGGTTGCGTGCGTAACGGCTCAATCACGCTATCTGCCGCCGCGAGGATGTCGTCCTGCTTCACATTGTTATCGTGATAGAGAGACGCTGTCCACAGCATCGGCCCGTTGTAGTCGTACATATTCCCCAGCAGGTTTATCCCGCCGGAGACCTCACCCGTCATGGCTTTCTTCTGTACCAACTCCTCGTGTAGTAAGCTGTCGTCGCCCTGAAGCAGGATCTGATCCAGCAGACCCATCGCCCAGTACTCGGGGGTGTTGCGATCGGGCATGTGATAAGCGATGGCCAGCGCCGGTCGTTTCGCCTGAGCATCAACCTTGCTTGCTTTCTTCTCTTTTTCCTGGCGCGGTTCAGTCAAATCCGGCTGCTTGGTCTCCTGTCCCGCGGGAATACCTGAGAAATATTTGTCGATCATCTTGCGCGCGTCTGCCGGATCGAAGTCCCCTACGACGGCCAACGCGGCATTGTTGGGAACATAATAGGTTTTAAAAAACTGCTGCACGTCTGAGAGATTCGCCGCCTCGATATCGGTTAGATCGCCATAAAAGTTGTGGGCGTTATACCAGTTGCTGTTGGCGTATTGCGGCATATCCAGCCAGGGAAATCCGCCATATGGGCGATTGATGACATTCGCTTTCACTTCATTGCCAACCACCCCCTGCTGATTTTTGAGATTTTCCTCGTTCACGGCGAGGCCGCGCATGCGGTCTGCTTCGGCCCATAACATCGTTTCAAGCTTGTTCGCGGGGACAACTTCGAAGTAGTTGGTGAAGTCGAAGCGGGTTGAGCCATTCAGGGTTCCGCCGTTTTGCTGGACAAGCTTGATCATCTCCATCTTGCCCAAGTTCTGTGACCCCTGGAACATCATGTGCTCGAACAGATGCGCAAACCCAGTGCGGTCGCGCGGCTCGACGCGGAAGCCGATGCGGTAGTACACGGCCACGACTACTGTGGGCGCGGAGTGGTCAGGCGACAGTGCGACGCGCAGGCCGTTTGGAAGCTTGTAATACGTCACCGGAACTATGAATGTGCTGCTTGAACCAGGCGCTGGCGGAATCGCCAGCACTCCGGCAGGAGTGAGCAGAACAAGGGCGATGAGCGAACGCAAGAAGGTTCTCATGAGTACCTCAAGGGAATGGATTCGATCTCGTTTCCAGAGCGGTAAACTAAATGGGCACACCGAGACTTGCAAGCATAGACGATAAACCATGGTATTGGTTAGCCAGTGAAGGACTAGTCGGGACGGGTCCAGTTCCGGGCGATAGAAGGGAGCGCAAGAGTGCTGCGAGTGCCTGATACGATTGACTGCCATCTGCGGATTTTACTTGGCTCGTCCAGTCTGGCTGGTCCTCCGCTCGAGATTTCTCGATGAAAAAGAGGCTGAAGCAGAGAGAGAACAACAGCAAGTTTCAGGTGCGGCCCAAATCGGGAACCGAAAAGGCCGCTGCCGAAAATTCTTCCAGCCGCAACGGCGCCTCATTCGGAAGATACCCGGTTCGCACGAACCCCCACGGCATTCCCGACTATCGCCTTGA
>DATLKS010000479.1:0-2099 GCA_035538255.1 Terriglobales bacterium | reverse complement strand
GTTTTGGCTTTGGCTGGTAGTTGGTAGCCGGCGGCTGGCGGCCGGTAGCTGGCAGCTTCTGTTTGCTGTTGCCGTTCATGTTAGCTAGCAGCTCAGCAGCTCAGAAGCTTGCTCTCACGACGCCCAAGTGCCGTGCCGGTTTACGACCACCCACACACCGTTCACTTTCCGCATAAGGATGTATGCGCCACCGCCGCACAATCCGCAGAAGTGGTCGATATAGAAGAGGGCTTCTGTCTTGTCAGCGCTGAACCCAGCCCGCGTAACCGCGAGGTATCCCAGGTTGTGCGGAAAACGTTGCTCAAAATCGCCACCCATGCCCGCTTGCAACTCCCTGCTGCTCGCCACTACCACATTCACGCGGGGCGGCAGGTGCAATTGAATGTGACTCGGCGAAGGCAGCGTGTTATTGATGACAAAACTCGCGCGAGTCACAAACGATGCTTCCGCAAAGTGAGCCTGGTGGTCGAACAGGAAGAACTGTCGAAATCTCCACGTCGCTGGCAGTTGTGCCTCACGCTGCAGAACTACGGTGATCCCGCGACCCGAACCCCAGTCGTGAAAATCGTGCACAATCTCGTCGGATAGGTATGCGGACAGAACAGCGCCGAATTCAGCTTGCGCCCGCCGCCGTTCGACCATGGAGGCCGCCGTCAGAAGAAACACCGATGCGATCACGCACCAAAGGGCAATCTTGAGAACACGTTGAGGTCGCATTGCAGAATTGGACAACAACTACATCGAAAGCGTTCCCAACAAAGAAGCCGATTGATGTCGAAGGGTCTTTTGTTTTGCTGCTGCCCTTCTGAGCGAAGCCGAGGGATCTTAATGTTTTGGCTTTGGCTGGTAGCCGGCAGCTGGCAACTTCTGTTTGCCTGCGCCGTTCAGCTTCGAAGCTTCGCGGCTTCGCAGCTCCGCGGCATCCCGAGCGAAGGAGGGAAGCGCCGACGCCGGCCTTCTGCATAGCGGCAGTGTGCTAATGGCTGCTGGCAAGGGTTATTGCTGCATGAAGAAGGCAGCAGCGGCTATGCAAATAAAAATGGGCCATCCCGAATTTGCACTCAGGACGGCCCTCCGGGGCTTCCTCGGGGTGTCGAGGAAGACTTACCGGCTGGTGGGGGCAGCCGGGGTAACGTTTTGCGCAGCGGTTGACTCTTGGACGTTGGTCATGAGCTGCACATCGACGCGGCGATTCTTTGCTCGGCCGGTCGAGGACCTGTTGCTGGCTACTTCCTTATCCTTGCCCAGTCCAGCGACGTAGATCTTGTACGCGGGAATATTGTGCTGTGTCGCCAGGTACTGAACGACGGCAGCAGCGCGCATCTCGCTGAGCTTGTAGTTGTACTGTGCGCTGCCGATCGAGTCCGTTCCACCGATTAGCTGGACCACGTAACCCTTGGTGTTCGGAATGTCGTTCGCGAGCTGATCGAGAGCTTCTTTCGCCTTCTTGCTCAGCACGGCGCTGTTGAACGCGAAGTGGACCGATGTCTCCGCGACCGCGCGATAGTTGTCGAGGTTGGCGACAGTGTTGGTGAGGACATCGACTTTGCCCGAAGTCTGATTGGCGGCCTGCTGCGCCTGGTCAGCGGCCTGAGCTGCAGCGAGCGCCTTCTGATCGATCGCGGCGGTCTTCTGATTTACGCTCTCAATTCCCTGCTGCGCGCGGGCATCGACGTCGCGAATCTCACGCGAGTTCTTCGCCGTGAGGTCGTCGAGTTCGTTGGTCTTGTTAATGACGGGCGCAGCCTGGTTGCGCACATACTTCTTGGTGGAGCAGCCAGTGCCAAACAGCATGGCAGCGCCTGCGATTGCGACGAATACTAACCGATTCATCTCTTCTCTAATCTCCTTAACCCCTGAGCCCCGGGATTCCTAGCTTTTGGGGGACGAAATGGGCTGTCACCGCTGGTGGCGACAATCTTCTCGTTGGAGGTGAATAGCAATGTCGCTGCCAAGTCTTGCCTAGGGGTGCCACAAGATAGCGGTGCTTGTTTTCAGAGAGTTACAAGAATTGCTCCAGGAGCAACTCTGGGCAACTCTGGCGAGAGCATCGCGGAAATGCTTTCGTAATAGAATTTTTTACTAGGCGACGGGCACCT
>DATLKS010000478.1:0-8494 GCA_035538255.1 Terriglobales bacterium | reverse complement strand
CCGTTTGCACTTTCGCAGCAGATGATTTCAAAACATATTGCCTACCTGGTGCGGGCACAGATCGTGATCAAGACCAAGCGTGGACGAGAGAGTGTTTGCAGGCTTAGGCCCGAGGCGATAAAGACGGTCAGCGACTGGGCGATTAGTTATCGCCAATTCTGGGAAGTGAGTTTCGAAAAGCTGGATGCGGTTGTGACTCAAATGAAAAAAGCGGAGGTTCGACATGACAAAAAGCAAGGTGAATGAGATCGAGCGGATGGTTGTGACACGGGTTTTTGATGCCCCACGCGAATTGGTTTGGAAGGCGTGGACAGACCCGCAATATGTGAAGCAGTGGTGGGGGCCAAAGGGTTTTACTACCCCTTTTTGCCAGATGGATTTTCGCGTGGGAGGAAAATTTCTCTACTGCATGAGAGCGCCGGATGGGCAGGAGTTCTGGAATGGCGGGGAATACCATGAGATTGTTCCGCACGAGAAGATCGTTTCCTCCATGTACTTTGCCGACTCAAAGGGAAACAAGGTTGAGCCTGCGCAATTTGGAATCGAACATGAGGCCATAGACGGTGCGCACGACGTGACTCTTTTTGAGGATCTTGGAAACGGCCGGACAAAACTCACCTTCATCGGAAATGAAACCATGCAGAACGCAATCCAGACCGGTCAACTGGAGGGCACGCAGCAAATACTCGACAAGGTTGCTGCAGTGGTTGCCGAACTGGCGCTGGCGGGAGCGAAATAAGAAGTTCAATCCTGGATGACCGTCATGCGCGAGAGGGTGAACGCAAAGCAAACGCAGCTACATCCCGGCAACCCGCAGCCAGGGGTGGCTGCGGAGGCTTTGTTTAAGCGCGCTCTCGTTACGTGGCCGAATCGTCGCCTTGCCGGATAAGTGATCCCTGGCTCAACTGCCGCTTTGAGGCCGACGCGCTCATCGAGCAAGGATTTGAGCCGGCATCGGACAGATTAGTCCTAGGAAACGCGCTTAAGTTGAGTAACGTCCGGTTGGTCGGCCGTGGGTGCCCCGCTCTCGCGCGGTTGTTTGCGCGAGGGCGGCGTGAGCATACCGTCAGCAACTCCGGTTTTGCGTATCGTCGGCAATCCCAAAACGACCCTGAGCAGGACCCCCGATCTGGGAACTATAGGTTTTGCTAGTGAGGGGTTCCGATTCACCCCGTCTGTTCGCCAGGTGCGCGAGCAACGGCCATTTTACTTTTCCAATTGCGCCATTCTTCAGCCGTAATCTCCCATATTTCCGCTGGAAGCCGACCGGACACGTAGTCACGCTCGACAGTCGCAATGAGACGCATGCCCGTCTTCTCCGAGATTCGCCTGGAAGCGATGTTGGCGACCGCCTTGGGAGCGCGCAAGACTTTGAAGCCAAGAACATCGAACCAATAGTCATTGACTGCTGCGACCGCCTCCGTCATGAGTCCCTGACCCTGCCAAGGCAGCCCCAACCAGTAGCCACGGTTGTCCCATTCATCTTGATGAAGGCTGATCTTCCCAATCAGGCGCTCGGGCGATTCCTTCAAGCGCAGGCTCCAATGCCACTCTTCAGCACGCTCCATCGCCGGCAGCACGACGTCGCGATACTGCCGGAGAGCCAACCCTTTGGGCCACGGCCACGGAATCCGAGCGTTAAGAAATTTCACAATCTCCCATTGCGGAAAGAGATCTTCAACCTCCGGCGCATCGGCAAGTTGAAGCGGTCGCAAAAAAAGCCGCTTCGTTTCGAGTGGAACGATCATTGCCATACAATAACAACGGTCTGGCTGCAGCCGCACTCGGAAGTTTGAGTCGCAATGAGTGTAATCGCCTGTGGGTGTTGAAAAAGTCACTGAGATTAGCAGGTGAGATTTCGCAAAAGCATGTTAGTTAGAAGGAGAAGTTCCTTCCATGTTTTGCTGGATTTCGATTCTCGGAGGCCTGCTGATCATGATGGGGCACCACGCCCGCTCAGAAGCGTTGTTCTACTATTTTCGTCTCGAAGATCAAGTTCCTGAAAACCATCTGCTGCGGCTGATCGACAGTACATCAGTTTTGATTTTGCAGCTAAAAGGCAGCTAAAGCGACACCGGTCGACCATCGATTGATCCGGAGCTACTGTTGCGCATTCTGTTGGTCGGCTATTTGTACGGCATCGCCGGCGAGCGCAAGCTGGTGGAAGAGTTGCGCATGCATTTAGCGTGGCGTTGGTTCACTGGCCTGGGTTTCCATCAGGAAATTCCGCACCATTCGACGTTCTCTAAGAATCGGCACGGACGGTTTCAGGAGTCGAAGCTGTTCGAGCAGCTGTTCGAACAGATCGTGCGGCAGTGTGTCGAAGTGGGATTGATACAGGGCCAGCATTTATCCGTAGATGGCAGTTTTGTGGAAGCGAATGCCGCAAAGGAGAGCCGTATTCCGCGGGAGCAGTTGGTAGAAGCTGCCAAAGTCCATCACACCGTGCGTCAGTATCTGAAAGAAGTGGAAGAACAGAACCCGGTAGAGGAACCGGTGCATGAGCAAGATCAGGTGTCGACCACCGATCCCGATTCGACTTACGCCACCAAGGGCGGAACGCCGGCTCGCCTCGGATACTACGACAACTACCTTATAGACAATGACAGCTGTGTCATTGTGGGAGCGCAGGCGACGGCGGCTCGGATGAGTCAGGAGACAGTGGCCGCGCAGGACATGCTCACACGTTTCGCTCAACGGCAAGGACGAGAGCCGGAATCGGTGGCTGCCGACACAACTTACGGTAATGGTGAGTTTCTGCAATGGTTGGCGGATCGGAGTATCACTCCCTATATGCGCACCCGCGACAGTATCCATCGCAAGAACAGTCCGTTCTACGGCCCTGAGCAGTTTATCTATCAACCGGAAAGCAACAGCTATCGCTGCCCTGCGGGGCAGCAGCTGAACTATGGTGGCCGCAACCTGCGGAATCGCACGTACGCCTACATCGGAACTCGTAAACGGTGTGGTGGGTGTGCGCTGAAGGCACAATGCACCAGCGGAGCTTTCCGTTTTCTGGCCATTCACATGGACGAGCCGGCGCGTCGGCGTGCTCGCGAGTTGGTCAACACGCCCGAGTTCGCTAAGGCACAGCGGCAAAGAAAGAAGGTGGAACCACTGTTTGCGGAACTGAAGAATCAGATCGGGCTCCGTCGCCTGCGGCTGCGGAGATTGAAGTTCGTGCGTGAGCAGTTCTTTTTAGCGGCGGCTGCGCAAACATCAAACGATTGGTGAGATTCCTCACTGAAGGCCAACAACCAAACTTGCCCGCAACCCCTTAGAGGTTTCACACCCAAGAAACTACCGAACGGAAGCTCTCGGACGGCAAGAAAGAACTTCTTCTGCACTTACTTTTTTCAACACCCACGCCTGATTTCGACAACTAAGATTTCAGTCAGAAGTTTGAATCGTGTGATATTTGCCCTTCGCCCAGTAGTAGAGCACCGCGGCCTTTTCGATCCATTCAACATTTACCGCGTCTAGCTTCACGCGCAGGGATGCGGTGTCCGCGAAATCGGAGTACTTACCCCGAGGCGCCTTGGAAATGACTAGCCCAGAACTGGAGTATTCGCCGTTAGCATGATCCAGGAGTGTCGCATTGTAGACATCTCCAGCTGGCAGTTTTCTCAGGACTACGATTTTGTAGCCATGTTGGTGTTCTGACTTGGGCAAAAGTAATACAGCGTATGAAAGACGATCTGATTCCTCAAAATGCCCGATAGCAATTCCAGGACATTCTTTCGGGTGCGCTATCATCCAGAGGTTCTTGTCATCTGCGCCGAGATCCGACACGTCCTTAGGCCGCCAGTCTGCATATTTGGCATTGAGCAGTGCTTTCGCGGCAGAGGGCAAGCTCGAAGTTCGGCAACTGTTTTTGAGTTGGCCTGAAGAGAGAGGCACAATCACGATAACAACGGCACACACAAGCACTTGGAATCGAGCGCAGATCATGACCTACATGTTAGGAGGATGCCGTAGCACGTTCTAGATTACTTCAGGACTATGAAAACGCGACGTTGGCGACTGGCCGAGAAGTTTGAGGCGGTTTACGGCAGCGATGATCTCGACCTGACGCCGCGCTACAACATGTCAGCCCACACCGGGAGGTGTGGGAACCGGGAGTCAAAGACCGAGCGCCGTAGGCGCGGCATTCATCCGAAGACGAATTTTGGATCGTAAGGAACCCGGGCCTTCTTCAGCATGGCCACAAACTCTTGCTCAAAACTCCTCTTCTTATGGTGCTCACGCTGATTGCGGATGTAGGCCTTCACGGTTTCAATTTGGGATGCACTTACCGCGAAGGCATCATAGCATTCACGTTTGCTGCCGCGCCTCCGGCGCTCCGTCCTTGGGATGTTGTCCCACACCTGCCGGTGTGGGCTGACATTTGGCCCGCCGGGCCTCCGGCCCTACGATTCTCATCCACCGGTGTTCACCAGGTTAACCAGTAGGTCGTCCTCGCTAGGGCGTGACGCTCTTGTAAACCACCACGCGGGTTTGTCCCTCGACTGTGATTTGCGCGATCGCGTTCAGCCCTTTGGGATGAGCTGCTACGGCGGCCGCAACCGGATCGTCGTCCGACGCTACAACATATTCGGCGGCCTTTGCTGGATCAAGCAGGGACGCATCCCACACTCTGAAAAAACCTTCATTGATGGTTCGCCGAAAGGGAACGCCTGCCATCTCAAATGCTCCGGAGTGGGCTCCGGTGTAAGCCAGAATTATGGCGTTCTTCGGCAATGTCGCCAGCACTGCCGCCAGACGGCGATCGAGTTCAAAGCGCGCGTGTCCGTTGGCCTGGACTTCGCGCAGGCAGATTGGAACCGATCGCCAGGCATTGATGTAAGCCAACGCGGTGATGACGATAATCAGAGCTAACCCTGTCACTCTCATCCGCCTGGAATGGCCGATTCTTTCAATAAACAAAGAACAGAGTCCTACGCCCGCGGCGATCGCGGGAAGCAGTTCGAGTCCGTAGCGGACGTTGTAGTAGGAAAATGGCCACCACACAGGAATAAAAATGGGGACTGATCCGTAGGCAATGGACAAGGCGTAGAACAGCAGGGGCGACCACAACAGCAGCATGATTTGCCATCCTCTGCGCATTGCCAGGAGAACGCCGGCGACGGCTGCGAGAAGGACAATGACTTTGGCAGCAATTCCCTCTCCCATGTTCAATTGCGCCGCTTTGGTGAAGTACACTCCGGCCATCCAGGGATGGTGTTCGCCGGGATACGGCGGGGCGCCTTTTTCTACGGTGCGTTGGGCGATTGCTTTGGGAGAGTACGGGCCGTTGGCGAAATCGAGGGCGTTTCCCTTGGATCCGAAATTATATGCAAGCCACAAGGTCGGAGCTAGAGCAGTGAGCAGCAACACATTGAAGATGGATTTGCGCAGCGCACGACTGTCCTGAAGTGGAACTCTCCGCATGCTTCTGACTGCCGCAGGAAGAATCGCTAGCCACCAGATGCAGGCAAGAAACCATCCGTCGTAGCGCGTCAGGATGCCCGCGGCAAGCGCGATGGCTCCCTTTTCCAGCCACTTCCCCGCCGTGATCTCATTTTGTGGAAAGGCCCGCCTTGCTTCAGCAAAGAACACCACCGACCACAAGAAGCACACGAGATACAGCGGTTCGTTCAGCGCAGTGGTCTGAACATAAAGCAGATTGGGATTGGCGGCGAAGACGAGAGTTCCGATCCACGCAGCCAGGCGAGACCACATCGACAAAAGGCGGAACAGGCCTAATCCGGCGATCACGTAAGAGATCATCGATACGATGGAACCGCCGATTCCCGACTGCCACATCCAACGGCCGATCACGAATGGAATCGTCAGCAGATGCGGCAGCGGCAGCCAAACTGTGCCGAGCTGCATTGGACCCGGCGTGCGCGAATCGAAGACGCGGCGCGCAATGTTGATATGGGCGACGGCGTCTCCGGAAAGCAGGATTTCGTTGCGGGCGTGGAAGAACCAGAGACTGGCAATCGCTGCGGCGGGGAGGATGCCGGCGAGCACGCGGTAATCCAATTTCCCGCTCGCCAGGGTGCGATGATCAGCCACCGGCGAGCGAGCGGAAAGGACAGTTGGCTTGGGTTGGGCTATGGTTTTCAATTCCTGGCTGGCTGCATGATTACTGATGTCTTTAGATTTGAAGATTTGACCTCTGTGTCAGATACGCTGCGCACAGTCCTGCTGAGAATTTCCTTTGACTATTGCTCTCGATTCATAGTAGCAACGAAGTATATTCCCGGTAGGCGCGTGGCGAGAGATGGGCAATTCTGGGATTCAGACGTCCAGTAACCGGCAAATCGCGATGCAGAGAATTACGCTGTTATTACGCTGTTATTCCCTGTTCGGGCGGAGGGTCGTCAAGAGCGGAATCCTCCCAATCGATTCTTGCGGAGCGACTTACGGGAATTTATCCGTTGATCGCAACCGGCAACGAAAAAAATTACGCTGTTTTTTACGCTGTTAATACGCTGTTCTGAAAAGAACAGCGTAAAAGTGGGCGCCGTCAGCCGATATGCGTCAGCTCGCGGAAGACTTGGTAGCGGCGATCGATCTCCTCGCGGGTGAGCGACTGCAGACGCTCGGTGCCGAAGCGCTCGACGGCAAATGATCCCATCACTCCGCCGTAAAACATCGCGCGCTTGAAGACCTCGCGGTCGAGCTTCTTCTGCGACGCGATGTAGCCCATGAAGCCTCCGGCGAATGAGTCGCCTGCGCCGGTGGGATCGCGGACTTCCTCCATCGGCAGAGCAGGAGCGCGAAACGGATGCGAGCCTCCGCCGAACTCACCATCCTTGAAGAAGACGGTCGCGCCGTACTCACCATGTTTGATGACCAGCGCGCGGGGACCAAGCTGCAGCACCTTGCGCGCAGCGCGGGGAACGCTAGTTTCGCCTGCGATCATCTTGGCTTCGGCATCGTTGACCAGCAGGACATCGACACCTCGCAGCGTCTGCAGCAGATTCTGGCGATGATGAGGATCGGTGATCCAGTAATTCATCGTGTCGCCGCCGACCAGCTTCACGCGGCCGTCCATCTGCCGGCGAACGTTGCCCTGAAGCACCGGATCGATGTTCGCAAGGAAGAGAAAGTCAGAATCGAGATACTCCGGCGGAACCTGCGGATTGAAATTCTGGAAGACGTTGAGCTGCGTCTCCAGAGTCTTGGCCTCGTTGAGGTTCTCACCGTACTCACCGCGCCAGAAGAAACTCTTTCCTTTCGTTTGCTCGATGCCGCGGGTGTCGATTTTGTGGACGCGGAAAACTTCTTGATCTTCTTTGCTGAAATCCTCGCCGACTACCGCCACTATACGCACTTGGGTGAAGTAACTGGCTGCAAGAGAAAAGTAAGTCGCAGCGCCTCCCAGACAGCGGTCGACGTGACCAGACGGGCTCTTAATTCCGTCGTAGGCGACGGAGCCAACCACGACGATCGACATTAAGCCTTCGCCTCTTGGGTTTTCACGTACTTATCAAGCAGCAGGCTGAGCTTGCGCCGGATCTCTGGAGGGATCTTCGAACGATCAGTCATGACGGCATATGCAAGCGCCGAGCCGCACTTGCATGAGCGAGTCTTGGGCATGTCGGCGACAGTTTGACGCACTACTTTACACGCGTTCTCGGCGTTCTTGTTGAGATAGGAAATCACGGTCTCCACCGTGACCGCATCGTGCTCAGGATGCCAGCAGTCGTAATCTGTGACCATCGCGATGGTGGCATAGCAAATCTCGGCTTCGCGAGCGAGCTTGGCTTCCTGAAGATTGGTCATGCCGATCACGTCCATACCCCAACTGCGATAGAGGTTCGATTCGGCACGCGTAGAAAACTGCGGACCCTCGATGCAGATGTAAGTCCCGCCATTCTTGCCGGTGACTCCTGCTCTCTTGCACGCACTGACCGCCGCTTTCGCGACCTCGCTGCAGACCGGATCAGCAAGAGCAACGTGAGCGACGAGTCCTTCGCCAAAAAATGTCGAGACTCGCTGGCGCGTGCGATCGACGAACTGATCGGGGATTACGAAATCCATCGGCTTGTGCTCTTCTTTGAGCGAGCCAACAGCGGAAACGGAGATGATGCGTTCCACTCCGAGCTGCTTCATGCCATAAATGTTGCCACGAAAATTCAGCTCGGTAGGCAGGATGCGGTGACCGCGTCCGTGGCGGGCCAGGAAAGCAACTTTGCGGCCTTCGAGGGTGCCAAGAATGTACGCGTCTGACGGAGATCCAAAAGGGGTTTCCAGTCTCTCTTCACGGACATCGGAGAGGCCGGGCATCGAATACAGTCCACTCCCTCCGATGATTCCAATTTCAGCTTTTTGCAATTGCACAGCTCCGGTGAGGTAGTTAGAAGTAAGGAAAATTATATCGGAGTGGCACCTCTGGTAGTCGTTTCTTCCCGCACCGCTGCGCGTTGGTACATTCCAGGTAACCACTATCTCGCCTTAATTCCTGGTTTCCATCACAACCACAGAGTCTCTGCGGTTCATC
>DATLKS010000477.1:0-1625 GCA_035538255.1 Terriglobales bacterium | reverse complement strand
CGCACCATAGGGACAGCGGCGGCCCTAATCCACATCCTTATGGGACAACCGCTGAATCCGCGCGACGCCGAGAGGAAGGGCCTCGTGCATGAAACCGTCTCCGGCAAAGCCCTCGATCGTGCCATGGAGATTGCGAAACGGTTTTGCTCGTTTACGCCGGAATCACTCGCCTACATCAAGCGTCTCGGCCGCAATGCAACCGACACTCCTCTCGCGCAGGGACTCGCACTCGAACGAAATCTGTTCATGAGATTGTGCGTGTCCGAGCAGGGGCTCGCACGCATGCACTCGTATGAAGAAAAGAAGATCACTGCGCCGTCCCGCTCGATCGAAGCCTAAAGGAGGATGAATCATGGCCAATCCGAATACGAGACCGATCCGAGTGATCGAGGAAACACCTGGGTACTGGAGAGCGGTGTTCGATTATCCTCCCTTCAATGTCGTGGATGGGGATGTTTTTCAGGCTCTCCAGGACCTTCTTGTTCGGATGGAGACCACTGAAACTCTGCGGGTTGTTGTATTCGAGAGTGCGCTTCCCGACTTTTATCTGTCGCACTTCGATCTCACGGGCAAGCTCGGGAACGTCATGACGGCGTTGGGACCCTCTGGCTTACCCATTCTGATGGACACGTTCGTGCGGCTTACGAAGGTGCCGGTCGTCAGTCTCGCAAAGATCCGGGGCTGCGTACGTGGCGTGAGCAGCGAGTTCGTTCTTGCTTGTGACATGCGATTCGCCTCGCGCGAGAACCTGAAGCTCGGTCATCCCGAACTCGGGGTCGGGCTACATCCCGGAGGTGGAGGCACTGAGCGTCTTCCCCATCTGGTAGGACGTGGGCGGGCACTCGAAATTGTTCTCAGTGCGAACGACTTCAATGGCGAGATAGCGGAACGGTATGGCTATGTAAACCGATCATTGCCGGACGCCAAACTGGACGGTTTCGTCGATGCCCTCTCGCGCCGAACCGGCTCTTTCGATCGGCCTGCTCTTGCGGCGGCAAAACACCTCGTCAACGAAGTCTCATTACCGTCGTCCGACCGGCTCCTCGCGGCCTTCACATCATTTGGGACGGCACTCGGCTGGCCCGCAACCCGGAACCGCGTGAGAGCCGTGTTGGACCGCGGACTGCAAAGCGACACAGCCTTCGAGAAGAATTGGCCTGAGATCCTTGGTACTCTCGGCGCGCCGTAACAATCAGGAGGAGTGATGACGAATCGATTGAAGTGGGAAGTTTTTGTCAGTGCTCAGATTCCAGTCGTCACGGACGACCTTCCGCCCTGCGCTAGCGAAATGAAATGGTCGCCTATTTCTTCAACGCTTATTTCAGGCGAGCACGATGCGGTACTGGTGGACACAGCGATCACGGTGGATCAAAACCAGAAGCTTGTCGAATGGATCGTGCGCAGCGACAAGAATTTAACGGCAATCTACGCGACCCATGGCCACGGCGATCACTTCTTTGGCGTGAACACAATCCTGAAGAAATTTCCTAAGGCGCGATTCGTCGCAACGCAAGAAGCCATCGATGTTATGCGAAAGCAGGCGTCGGCTGCTGTGGTCGAGGCCTATTGGAAGCCTCGGTTCCCTGGGCAGATCGATTCGACTCTCGTGATCGCAGATGAACTCG
>DATLKS010000476.1:0-25246 GCA_035538255.1 Terriglobales bacterium | reverse complement strand
CTACAAAGCTCAAACTCTACTTCAGATCTGCCGAGCGGTCTCCCTCGTAATGCATGATGTGGTAATAAGCCTCCCAGCCATCCCACAGAACCGGCGGCGAGAGATGCGTTTCGGGATCGTCGAGGAAATTCGCGAAGGTCTGAACGAGTTGGCGCGTGCGGTAGATTCCCGTCAGCCAGTCACCGCGGTACCAGTTTTTCCACTTGCCATATTCGGCAGCGGTTTCGGCGCGCTGAATTTCGTCGAATGCAGCGAGAGCTTGCCGGGCTTCCTGGCGCGCTTTGCCTGATTGACCGTTTTCGGCATCCTGGATGGCCTTTGAAATCAGCAGCAGAATGCGATTGCTTTCTTTATTGATCGCGATCATGGCCAGCACCTCTGCGCGATAGAACGACCTTCGTGCAGGCGCGACAAGCGGCTCGATTTCGAGCGCCTTTTTCCATAACGTATCCCAGCGAGGCTGCGCCTCACCGCACTGCTGAATTTCTCTGGCGACCACCTGCTGAAGCCATTCTTTGCCTGTCGGCTGATTCTGATTCGGGCCAAATCCAGTGCCGAGAATGCGCGGCACCTGCCATTTTGGCGATTGACTCGGAAGCGCATACAGCGGCGAGTCGATCATGTAGGTCAATAGCATGCGTCGCGCTTCGGTGTGGTAGAGCTGATCGCCATACTCGTGCAGCGGCTCGCCAAAATGCGCAGGAGCCTTGAAGTAGTCTTTGTAGAGTTCGGCAAGCTTAGGAGCGGCTGCCTTTCCGAACTCCTCCTCCGACCACTCGCGATAAAACTGCCCGCTGGCTTGAGCGATATCCCCCGGCAGGCCTTTCCACGTCACATCCATCACTGCTCTGATCGACAGTGTGACCGGCCGGATATCGCTTGTGTTCACGAGATAGTAGTGCGTGGCTCCGGCTTTGAGGTAGCGTCCCAATTCGGAAAAGCTGCGCTCGATGGGGACCATTTCGGTGAGCTGATTCGCCCGCCCATTCATCATGGCGATGTGATCGTATGCTCCCTGTCCAGCGGCGACCTGCCCGTTGTCCTGCAAATAGCCATAACCGTCGTCCGCCCAGACGGTTCCCACTTCAGGAGGAATCTTCAGATCGCCTTGCTGAACTAATCTCGCTCCTTCCTGCCACAGGTTGGTGACGAACTTCGCGTCCGGACGAGCCGCGCGCACGATACGCATCTGTGCCGCGATGGCTTTGCTGATCAGCTCGCCGAGAGCTTTGTTGTTGTCGCGAACGCTCGGATCCATAGAGGCATACGTCACGTCGGACAATCCACGCAGACCAACCGACCACAGCAACTCCTGGTCCGGCATATAAGCATTCACGGCATTCTTCCAGGCGCTCGAGAATTTCCGGATTCGTCGTGTAGTTGTATGGAACATCCTTGGGCCAGCGCGCGACGTTCAGGCCGAGGGGAATCGCGTGATGCTGGGTAACGATGAGGCCGCGCTTGGCGGCAAGCTTCACCTGCGGATCATCTGGGAAGATCCACGTACCCGGAGCAACTATGTTGCCTTTAAGGCGCAGAATGGTTTCAAAGATCCGGTTCCATACTTCCAGGGAAATTCCCGTTTTGTCTTTCTTTTCTCCCGGCGCCCAGCCGGTTAGCAGGTCTTCGTCGTTGATAAAGAAGCCGCGATACTTGAAAACCGGAGCGGAAAATTTCTCGTTGAGCGACGCTGGAACCGCAATCGATACGCGGCGCATTGGTTCGTGATCGGTCCAGTAATACAGTGGATCAACACCAAGATACTTTTGTGCAAACTCATACACCGCGTAGATGGTCCCGCGCATGTCGGCGCCGGCAAGCACCACCACTCGCGTTCCCCCGCTCTTGTTCCAATTCGGAGTCGCCACTGAAATAGAAAACGATTCAGGATCATTCAAGGGCGCAGGCCGAACCGACTCCGAAATCTTTGATTGTTCGCCGATCACAATCGTGACCGGACCAGCATCTTCCTCCCGAGTAATGACTCTCGGGTTGTTGCCAAACACCTTTTGGAAATCGGTTGCCAGGTCGTCGATTGCCTGCTGGATGGGGATCGCAGCATCGGCACTGCGCAGAAGAGTGACCGCAGAATTGAGCACGATTGAATTCTTGCTAACGGACTCCAAATGGCGGGGCTTCGTTTCCGCCACCTGTGCAGCTGTCAGCCCGCGCTCGCAACACGCGAGTGCCAACAACACCATTGAGAATCTAGCCAGCCAAGCCGCCCGAGGCATTGCGGAAGTCCTCGATCCTAGGTTGCATACTGCAAAGCGCATTAGTTTAACACTCAAACAAAATGCCCGCGTGTTGCCTCTTGTGATCCGCCGATCCTGCGGCTACATTGGTTTTGAATGAGCATGCCTGACGACACGAGTCCACGTGCTGCTGCGATTCAACGCGACACCTTCCGCCGTATGACGACGTCAGAGCGCCTTCGGATGGCGCTGGAGATGAGCGAGTCGATGCGTAATGTTGCCATGGCAGGCCTGCGCAGCCGCCGCCCTGATCTGGACGAGGATGGATTGCGTCGTGAACTAATGCGCATTATGTACGGATTTGTGCCTCGGCCGTGACGCTGGAAGACTTGTTGGCGCGAGTGGCTCCTGCTCTCGAACGCGCTGAGATGCCTTACATGTTGACGGGATCGGTCGCCAGCTCAGCCCACGGGGCGCCAAGATCCACCCGCGACCTCGACATTGTCATTGCACCTACACGCGCGCAAGTGCAAGCGCTGATCAAACAATTTCCGAGCACCCGTTATTATGCCGACGAAGAGCAGGCGCTGGATGCGCTCGCTCACCGCAGCCAGTTCAATGTCATCGACTTCACTACCGGCTGGAAAGTGGATTTCATTATTGCTGAAGATTCCGATTACGGCCGGACAGCTCTTGAACGACGCAAATTGATCCAGATTGCCGGGAGCGAGGTGTTCGTGGCTGCGCCGGAGGACGTGATCATCGCCAAACTGCGGTGGTCAAAACGCAGCGCCTCGAATCGGCAACTGCAAGATGTCGCTGGAATTGTCAGTACGCAGGCTTACAACCTGGATATCTCATACGTTGAGAACTGGGTGCGCGAATTGCACCTCGAGCCGCAATGGCAGGCTGTACGCGAAGCATCATGCTAGGCGGTCTAGTTCGCGCGCGCTCGAACCCGATTCGAATTGGTAATCGACTTCCGCGTCGCACATCCTTTGAAACAGAGACGAGGAGACTATATGACATTCCTCACTATTTCTTTTAGAACGCTGCTATCTCATCCTGGAAGCTTACGGATGGTAGTATCGAGGTTGTGAAATGCTACGCGATCAAGCGAGCAGAGTTCCGGAGAACCCTTCTGACATAAACGCGACGTGTTGTCGCCTATCTGCGGTGATGTATTCAATTGGGCCGCCGACCTGTGACCTGACCTCACCACAAGACGCCACGTGAATTGCATCGAGCGTCCACAATCCGATGCCGGATCGGTGACGTCGAACCAATGTGCGCGCCTGGACAAGGACCCTGGTTGTTATCTGAATGATGTGCATGCGATCGAGAACGGTATCGAGCGCTCGCTCAGCCGCCGGAAGCCCGCCGGGCGCCGTAGCATACTGCAACGAGAATCCAGCCTGACATTCCACCTGAGCAAGTGCACTGGTGCACGAATCGCGTGAGCCAGAATCGCAAGCCCCTGAGTCCCCCGAGGATCACCCAGCGCGACTGCAACCAGAACCGACGAATCCAGATAGACAGGATTCATTACTTTTCTTCGCGATCGCCCACAATGGCCGCAATTGCCGGAGAGGCATCGGCTGTAAGTGGCTTGAGCTTCAACTCAGACAGAGGGAGTGGCTTAGGTCCAGGCTGTACAAGGCCAGCAGCTATCAGCCGCTCTCGATCGTCCGTCGGTACAGGCATGATCCTTGCAACTTCTTGCTCGTTCTTGGTGACGGATATCGTCTGGCCAGTGCGCTGGACAAAGGAAATGATCTCCGACGCTCGATCTTTGAGCTCCTTAATGCCAACAGACCCCTTGCCTTTGTAGCTATTATGGCTACCTTACGAAAAAGAGGCGCCCACTTCGTCAAGATCGCCTGCGGTTTTGCGCCTCGCGCTATATCGCCTGCGCTCTATGGATATTCAAGATCGCGCAAGAGGATACAGCCCTCCGGGCCTTCGATATTGGAGTCGAGGTCGCCGAGGACCGCAGCGAGCTGCGCTTTCAAGGCGCGGTGAGGCCTTCGTAGCATAGATAATTGATCAATAAAGATTGGCGCGCTCGGAGAGGATTTCAAACTCACGCGCATGCTGAACAAAACATCTGGGGAAAATGTTGGCGGTTATAATGCAGAGGAATCGCTTCCTTGGCCAAGCGAGAAATCATCTTTATCGTCGAGCAATGGGCCGAGGGTGGTTATAAGTCTCGGACTCCACATTCGAATTAATTCCAGCCGACGCCTTCGGTCTGGAACGCAGGCCTGCCATGCGGGTCTCGACTAAATCTAAAGAAATCCTTTAAGGAGGAATTCCCGTGAAGTTGACACCCGGAAAGCTCGCCGGAATGAAAGCGGTCTCGGATTCGCGCGGCGTGATCGCCGCTGCCGCCATGGACCAGCGCGGATCGCTCAAGAAGTCGCTCGCCAAAGAAAAGGGCGTGGCTGACGTCCCCGACAAAATGCTGGAGGACTTCAAAACTATCGTCACCGAAGTTCTCACCCAGCACGCCAGCGCGATCCTGCTCGATCCCGAATACGGACTGCCAGCGGCCAAGAAGCGCAACAAGAAATCCGGCCTACTGCTCGCCTACGAGCAGACCGGATATGACAACACTCGTCCGGGACGCATCCCTGATCTTCTGAATTTCTGGTCGGTACGGCGCCTGAAGGCCGCCGGCGCCGACTGCGTTAAGGTGCTCATCTATTATTCGCCGTTCGACTCCAAGGAAGTGAATGAAGAAAAGCATGCCTTCGTTGAGCGCATCGGCGACGAGTGCCGTGCAGAAGACATTCCTTTTTTCCTGGAGTTCGTCGGATATGACCCACAGGGTGGCGACGAAAAGGGACTGGAGTACGCCAAGCGCAAGCCAGAAAGCGTGATTCGCAGCATGGAAGAATTCAGCAAGGACCAATACGGTGTTGATGTATTGAAAGCTGAAGTCCCGATAAATATGAAGTTCGTTGAGGGCGTGAAGAGCAACGCCGGCAAAGGATCGGCTTACACACGGAAAGAAGCCATCGATCTCTTCCGCAAATCGGCTGCGGTGGCGAAAAAACCATTTATCTATCTCTCGGCCGGAGTCAGCAATAATGAATTCTCCGAGACGCTGGAGCTGGCGGCCGAATCAGGCGTAAAGTTCAACGGTGTCCTTTGTGGCCGGGCCACCTGGGCCGACGGCGTTCCCGTCTTCGCCAAACAGGGAGAGAAAGCCTTTATTGACTGGATGAATACCGAAGGCGTGAAAAACATCAAGAACGTGAACGAGCGCCTGAAGGCCGCCACGCCGTGGTATGCGGCGTATGGAGCGAAGACAGAGGCCGCGCTCGCTTAGCAGCGTGACTCCAGTCGTACACACCCATTGTCTCTATAGACATCACCGCTCCGGTCGCCCGCATCGTTGTGTTCTGGAGGTGGCAAGATGCCCTGGAAAACGACGCTGCAGCGCGCCAAGAAAGACAAGCAAGAAGGCAAAGCTCCAAGCACACAAGCGGGTGAGTTTGTTCGGGAGGAAATGGAACATATCCGCCGAGGTAAGCACGGCGCCCGAAACACAAAACAGGCAATCGCCATTGGACTCTCCAAGGGGCGGCGCGCAGGTGTAAAGCTAGGCGCTCCAAAGCCAGGCACTACGTCGAGTCGCACGCGCAAACAGGCAGAGCGCGACCTTGCGAAGGGGGAGCACGGAAGTCAGGCGGCTTCGCCGAGGCGTTCGGCGGCGCGGGAGCGAGCACTCAAGCGAGAGCCGCGTTCGGCGGCCTCCCACAGTGCGCTCTCAAAGCAGGCGAGGAGCGCAGCGCGAAAGCGCAGCAGCGCCTCTCGCAGCCAGGCGGCGAAGAAAGCCGCATCGACAAGGCAGCGCAGGGCAGCTTAAAGGGCAGCCTTGGAAGAGGTAGCGTTCTCTCGGCTTGACATCTATATAGTTGAATTCCTTTGACTCTGGTTTGCGAGTCGTGGTAGCAGCGAGGTAGGTCCCAATACACGAAACCGGCCGTTCCGACCTCCCGCATCCATCGTGTCGAACAACGACCGTTTTGGCAAAGTTCGCTGTTAATACGCTGTTATTCGCTGTTCCTGTGCAAGCCGAAAGAAAAGCAAAAATCGAGCTAAGCGATTGCTGATGATGTACTTGCAAGAAGTTATCCGTTGCGCGCACGAGCGTTTTTAGAATTTCCCTTGTTAATTACGCTGTTAATTTCGCTGTTATCGAAAAAACAGGGAAGATTGCCCCCTCGACAGGCGTTACCTTGACCCTGCTTCTGCCACGCCCTAACATTGCTCCGTTCCGCATCCTTCCTGCCCAGGAGAATTCGTGCGCTTGCGTCTCGGTGTAGTGCTCGTTGCTTCGGCGGTCCTCTGCTCATCCGCCGCATCGTTCGCTAAGAGTTCTGCGAACGATCCTCGGCTGGCGAAAGCCTATCGTTTCGAGCGCGGAGGATGGATTTACGTCCATCTGGAAGGCTCTCCCAGCGCGATCGGATATCAGCATGGGTATCTGCTCGCTGCTGAAATCGAGGACGCTCTCAAGGCGGTTCAACTTACCGACACGCACAACACGCAGCGCAGCTGGGATTTCTTTCGTAAGACTGCCCGCCAGGTCCTGTGGCCGCACATCGAGAGCGAATATCGCCAGGAGCTACAAGGAATCGCGGATGGACTGAAGGCGCACGGCAGCAAGCTGGATCTATACGACATCGTCGCGCTGAACGCATTTGAAGAAGTTCCGGATTATTACGTTCCCTGGCTGAACAAGAAAGAGGCCGTCGTCAATGCTCCGAAGCTGGTGGCGCCGGGGAATTGCAGCGCGTTCATCGCGACCGGCAGCTACACGAAAGACGGCAAGATCGTTATCGCCCACAACAACTGGACCAGCTACATGCATGGCGAACGCTGGGTCGTGATGTTCGACATCGTTCCGCAGCACGGCAATACGATGCTGATGGACGGCTTTCCCGGAGTGATCACGTCGGACGACGATTTCGGCGTGAACTCATCGGGAATCATGATCACGGAGACGACTATCACGCAGTTCAAGGGCTTCGATCCTAACGGCATTCCGGAATTCGTGCGCTCCCGCAAAGCCCTGCAGTACGCCAATTCGATTGACGATTACGTTCGCATCATCAAAGAAGGCAATAACGGTGGATACGCCAACGATTGGCTGATTGGCGACCGCAAAACGAACGAGATCGCCTATCTTGAACTCGGACTCAAGAATGCTCCGCTGTGGCGCTCGAAAGATGGATATTTCGTGAGCTCGAACTTCGCCCGCGATCCTCAGCTCATCAAGGAAGAAACCGACTTCGATCCCCAAAATATGAGCACTTCGCCGAATGCGCGCCATGTCCGCTGGGAAGAGTTGATGAAGGAAAACAAAGGCAAAATCGACGTTGCCATGGCTCAGCAGTTCCTGTCGGATCACTACGATTCGCAGGAGAAGAAGGAGCAGGCTGATGAACGAACGCTCTGCGGTCATGGCGAAGTGAGTTCGCGCGGAATCGAAGTATGGGATTGGAGCCCCTATTATCCTGGCGGAGCCGTACAGGGCAAGGCGACGGACAGCAGCATGGCGGAGAAGATGGAATTGGTCGCGCGCGCAGGCCATCCTTGTGGTGAAGATTTCAAGGCGCAACAGTTTCTCGCGCAGCATCCGGAATACGCCTGGCAGGCGCCTCTACTTCGCGACATGAAAGCCGGGCCTTGGACAGAGTTCAAGAGCGGCGATCACGAGAACGCGCAGACTGCTGCGAGACAACAGCGCGGAATCAAAGTGATACTGAAGCCGCCGGCGCGGCCGAGCCCGCGGGAAGCCGATCCCCCGCCGGCTGCCGGCAAGGATAGTGGTCAGTAGCAAAATACGCTGACGGACTCTGACCACAGCCTGCATCTAAATTCGAGAAAATTAGGAAAATGCGAATGTCAAACGACCGCAATTCACTTGAAGATTTTCGGAACTTTCCAGGAATCACCGAAGCATGGGAATTGATCAAGACCGGCGTGATTGTGATTCGCGAGCAAATGTACCGCCTGGAGCTTTGGCACTCCTATTCCAATCCTGACATTGCATATTACGTCTCCGTGTACATCCAAGCAGACGGCGTCTGGAAAAAAATGCCCGATCCGATTTTCCCCATCGGCCTCGATGGTGAGCAGACTATGCGGGAAGCCATGGCGTTTCTATCGGAGCGAATGGCAGCCTGAGAGCATTGCATGCTCTGCAGTGGCTGGGCGGACGCAGTATGCTGCGGCTTTGGCTCCCCACAAAATGAGCTATGTACCTTTCAGACGATAGACTTCCGGATGTTTCGGCGCCTAGGAAGTCTGATATGCTTAGTCGTCGATGAAGGTGCTGTTCTCAATTCTTATGCTTTCGCTCGCCATTCTGGCGGGCAGCATTACAGCAGTGTTACTGCTCATTCGGCGGCACCGGATGCATGTTTCCGACGCAGCCCTTCGACGCGAGCTGGAAGAGATAGAACGCGAACAGCGCAGCCTTGACCGGAACGGGTACTGAGCACGGAGAAGAACTTGCAGACACTTGCAGAAGTGAGTGAGCGGGCACCAAGGGGTCGTCACAGCTGGCTCATGGACAGCGCAATCGTAGTAGGTGGAAGCCTGCTTATGGCGCTTTGCGCGCATGTGTCGATTCCGCTCTGGTTCACGCCCGTGCCGATTACGCTGCAGACCCTCGGCGTCATGCTACTAGCGCTTACCCTCGGGGGATGGCGCGCCTCGGCTGTGCTCGTGCTCTATTTAATCGAAGGAATTAGCGGTCTGCCGGTTTTCAATCCGCACGGTCCAGGCGGAATCGCCCAAGTGCTTGGTCCGACTGGCGGCTTCTTGATGTCATATCCTGTAGCGGCCCTCGCGTGTGGGTTGCTTGCCCAAAGCTTCGCTCGGCGCTCACGTGCGATTGCATTTTCCGCAGGAGCACTGGTCTGCACGGTGATCATCTTTGCCTTGGGTGCGCTGTGGTTTGCTGCAATTACCCACCAGCGGGCAGGTGCAGTTTTCGCCGCCGCGATCCTTCCTTTCCTGCCCGGTGAAGTTCTTAAGGCAGCCGCTGCCGTCGGATTAGCACTGGCAAAGAACCAACGATCCACAGGCCAAGTCGGATTCGGTTCCTCTCGCAACTGACTCATCAGATTTTCATCGGCAACGAGTACACTTACAAGGCCATGTCCAGCTCCGTCTCGTCTGTTCAGTCCAGTTCTGTTTCTCCCCAGTCTCGAGAAATTTCGGTCGCTCATAGTCCCGACTCCGATGACGCTTTCATGTTTTACGGACTCGCAACCAACAAAGTACGCATCCCCGGCTTGAAGTTCACGCATACGCTCTCTGACATCGAGACGCTCAACCGGAAAGCCAAAGACGGTTTTTACGACCTTACGGCCATTTCTTTCCACGCCTATCCATACCTGCAGGAGAACTATGCATTGCTGCCCAGCGGGGGCAGCGTCGGCGAGGGATACGGGCCAATGATTGTAGCTAATAAGGACTTCACGCTTGAGCAAATCAAGACCAAAAAGATCGCGGTGCCCGGCATGCTCACTACTGCGTATCTGGTGCTCAAGCTCTTCGCTCCAGAAGTCCAGACAGAGGTAGTTCCCTTCGATCAAATCATTCCGCACATTCTAGAAGGACGTTACGAAGCAGGGCTCATCATTCACGAAGGCCAGCTTACGTATTCCAAGTCGGGACTGCACCGCATCGTGGACTTCGGCAAATGGTGGCGTGATCAGACGGGCTTGCCTCTTCCTCTTGGGGGCAATGCAATCAAGCGTGATTTGGGTCCCGAGCTGATGCTTGAAATCTCAGCGGCGCTGAGGCGAAGTATCCAATATGCGCTCGATCACCGCGAAGAAGCTCTCGAATATGCCATGCAGTTCGCCCGCGATCTTGATAGGCAGCTCGCAGGCGACTTCGTCAGCATGTATGTGAATGAGCGCACGGTCGACTACGGAGTCGATGGTCGGCAGGCGATCGTGCGTCTGCTGGAGATGGGGTATGAGCAGGGCATCATTCCCCACAAACCTAGAGTTGACTTCATCGACTAACTCGAACTTCTGACGCTGCTAGATTTGATCAAGCAGAGAAGGCGGTGGCATCCCAGGCTCCTGTTCGGAATCCTGCGCTCCCCTCACCGAGCTTGCATCGACAGATTCCGTCTGCCGACCATCTACAGCGAAAGTCGATTGAGCTGCAACCTGCGTGGCCACTCTTGCATACGCTGCTAGCCGCGCCAGGTAGATGAAATCTGCGACTAGAAAGTACAGCAACGAGATCGCAATCAGGTCGGCCACCAGCACTCTTGGGTTCGTGATCACGGCAGCTGCTGCGAGCGACAGCATCAGCGTGGCGAGGAAAACAACGCCCCGCATGATACCGCTCACGATCGAAATCTCAAGAATTCGGTCGCTGTGCAAGCGAAGGAAGTTCCACACGCGATAGAGTGATCGCCGCCAATCCGCCTTCGAAAACAAGACCGCCAAAGATAAGTACCAATTCATCCACGACCAGGCGCTCACGAGCAAGATAAAGGCAGGCAGAAGAATCGCCAGGATCAGAGATAAATTCGGCAGAATGTCGGTAGCAGTGGTTGAACCAACCAGACCGGCAAGCAAGGCCGCGCCGATCCAGGCTACGAGGGCGCCAACCGAGACGGTCGCGCGCGCCGCACTGATCGCAAAGCATGAACGCAAATGTGCCTTATATGCGAAAGCAGGTCGTGTGAGCGTTGCATACCGCCCCAAAGCGCTCAAGCAGGTCCAAAACAGGGCAAGAAAGAGCACGGCACAAATTCCGACGCGCAGCACCTGGCCACCAATAACGACGACTGTATTGGCAATGACCTGCGCAGCTTCCCAAGGTTTCAGACTGGTGAGTAATTTCAGATGCTGTGGATCGAGGCTGATGCTGCCCACCACCAGGAATACAGACGCAGCGAAGACCAGAATGGCAATCATGCCGAAACTCCAGCGCCATCCGATCTCGATCAATAGTAGCGCGGGATCGCGCAAGACCTCACGAAATCCCTCGCGCAGCGCGTGAACCCCCACAGGTCAACGCGCCACGATGTTCACAAGTTTGTCGGGAACGACGATCACCTTCACGACGGACTTGCCGTCGAGCAGAGCTCGGATTTTTTCATCGGCTAATGCGCGACCTTGCATGTCGGCTTCTGCTAAACGAGCGGGCACAATGATCCGGGACCGATTCTTACCGTTGATCTGAATTGGTACTTCGATCTCCTCCTCGCGCGCCAATTCGGGATCGAATGCCGGCCATGCTTCTCTCAGAAGTTGAGATCGCTCGCCGAGCGTCTCCCACAACTCTGCAGCAAGATATGGTGCAAACGGAGCGAGCATGAGAACCAGATGGCGCATGGTTGCGCGGACCTGGCGAGAAGGTATTGCTCCCGATGAAATCTGCGCGTCGGCGGCAGTAACCGCCTTGACCAACTCCATAATTGCTGCAATTGAGGTATTGAAGTGCCAACGTCCTTCAAAGTCTGTCGAAACCCTTCGCAGGGTCTGGTGCAACTTGCGTTCAAGATCTCTCGCAGACGGTTGAGATTCAGAGGCCCTCGGCCGATTACCATCCCCGGCAGAATCCTTTGAACCGGTCAAATCAGCGTAACCAGTCACGAGACGGTGCACTTTAGCCAAGAAGCGGCTCACGCCCTCGACCCCATTCTCCTGCCAATCCAGATCGCGGTCGGGAGGCGCCGCAAAGAGTGAATACACGCGCGTGCTGTCCGCGCCGTAACGGGCGACCATGTCATCTGGGGAGACAACATTGCCCTTGCTCTTCGACATCTTGGCGCCGCTTTTGATCACCATTCCCTGCGTAAACAACCGTTCGACGGGTTCAGGGTCGTTGATGAGACCAAGATCACGCATCACCTTCGTCCAGAAGCGTGAGTAAATCAGGTGCAAAATAGCGTGTTCGACACCGCCGATGTACTGATCGATGGGAAACCAGTATGCTGCAGCCTTGCTGTCGATCGCCGCGGTGGCGAGCTTCGCGTTGATATACCGATAGAAATACCAGGATGAATCGACAAAGGTGTCCATAGTATCGGTTTCGCGGCGCGCGACGTCGCCACACTTCGGACAGTTTGCGTTCACAAACTCCGGCACTCGCGCCAGCGGCGAACCACCCTGCTGCGTGATTTCAACCTTCTCGGGAAGAAGAACCGGCAAGTCCTTTTCTGGAACAGGAACGATTCCGCACTTCTCACAATACAGAATTGGAATTGGAGTGCCCCAATAGCGCTGGCGGGAGATTCCCCAATCGCGCAAGCGGTACGTCACTGTTCGTTTGCCGAAGCCTTTCTCTTCGGCAAAACGCGTCATTTTCTGGATCGCTTCCTGATTGCCGAGTCCACTGAACTCACCTGAGTTGATTAGCAGGCTATCCATCGAGGTGTATGGAAGTGTCGGCTCCTCGTGTTCTGCTTGCTCGTGACGACGCGGCAGGATCACGATGCGGATTTCCAGATCGTACTTCTTCGCAAACTCGTAATCGCGGTCATCGTGCGCCGGTACGGACATGATGGCGCCGGTTCCGTACTCCATCAGAATATAATTTGCGACCCAAATTGGGATCTTCTCGCCATTGAACGGATTGATAGCGGAACTTCCGGTAAAGAATCCTCGCTTCCCGGTTTCGCCTAATTGTCCCGCTTCGCGGGCACGACGCTGCTCATCAATCAACTCATCCAGATGGCTGAGCAGACTGGGATTGTCGCCGATCAGCTTTGAAACCAGAGGATGCTCAGGGGCAAGCTGAATCGAAGTGGCTCCGTAGATCGTATCGATGCGGGTGGTGAAGACCGAAATCTTCTCCTTGGTCCCGGACACCTGAAAATCAACCTGCGCGCCTTCACTGCGGCCGATCCAGTTACGCTGCATGGTGCGAACCCTCTCGGGCCAGCCTTCCAATACCTCGAGATCACGCAACAATTCGTCAGCGTAATCAGTAATTCTCAAGAACCACTGCTCGAGATCGCGCTGTTCGACCAGCGTCTCCTCATGACGCCAACAGCAGCCGTTCACTACCTGCTCGTTGGCGAGCACGGTAGCGCACTCCGGACACCAGTTGACTTTGCTCTTGCGCCGGTACGCCAATCCCCTTTCGTAAAATTTGAGGAAGAACCACTGATTCCATCGATAGTAGTCGGGCAGACAGGTAGTAATCTCGGTGTCCCAGTCGTAAGAGAAGCCGAGCCGCTTCATTTGCCGCTTCATATTGGCGATGTTGTTCAGCGTCCACTCGCGAGGCTGCGCATTGTTCTTCAACGCGGCGTTCTCTGCAGGCAAACCAAACGCGTCCCATCCCATGGGATGGAGCACGTTGTAGCCCTTCATCCACATGTAACGTGCAAGTGCATCACCGATGGAGTAATTGCGCACGTGTCCCATATGCAGTGCGCCAGAGGGATACGGCAGCATCTCAAGCACGTAGTACTTCTTCCGTGCAGAACTCGGAGGCTCAGCGCGGTAGAGGTCTGGCTGCTTTTGCCACCGCTCCGACCACTTCTGCTCAAGACGCTGCGGATCGTAGCGCTGCTCGCGATCGCGCTGCAGTTCAGTCGTGCTTAATACTTCGGTTTTCTCCTGGTTCGACATGGGATTTGCTTATTTTAAAGGAAACCAAAAACCACCATGAATCTCACGGACGTCAGAGATGGACAGGGATCTAAGCGGAGTGATTCTCCTGAACCATTTCGGCCTGGAGATTCGTACTGTCTCTCTCAATCACCAATGCTTTGAGGGCATCGACATTCTTTTGGTCGTCTCCGGGTTCATCGATGGGCGTCTCTGCGATGAAGACCGCATGGGCGATTCGCGGATCGTTAAGCAATCGACGGAAGGGCTCCAGGCCGATACTGCCTTGTCCGATGTGTTGGTGACGATCAAGTTTGGAAGCTCGCGCGGCTTTGGCGTCATTGCAGTGCCAGACTGGGATATTCTTCAGGCTGATCGTGTTTTCCAGGTACTTCATCGTGTGTTCGTAGCCTTCTGGCGAGACGATGTCATATCCCGCGACATGCGTATGACAAGTATCGATGCATGCGGCCACAGGCAAGACTCTACGGAGACGATCTACCAATTCCGCGACCTGCTCAAACGAGCTCCCAAGCGAATACTCGGCTCCAGCAGCATTCTCAATCAGAACTTTGAAACCACAACGCTCAAGGTCGAGACCGTCCGTAGCTTCCGCTATGGACGCGGCGACTCGCATCAGCCCTTCTTCCCTGCTGAGTCCCCGATACGATCCGGCATGGAGAACCAGGTACTGCGCCCCAAGCGCCAGGGCACGTTCCACTTCGGCACGAAATGCCTGGATGGATTTGCTTAGAAACTCATTCGTCGAGCTTGCCAGGTTCACGAGATAGCTGGTGTGAATCACCAGCGGTTTGATTCCGTACTTCTCGTTCAATCGGATCATCTCTTCACATTGTGATTTTGCTAGCTGATATGGCTTCCACATGCGCGGAGAGGATGAGAACATCTGGAAGGTGTTACATCCCAATCGGTAGGCACGTTCTGCAGCGGTCTCCGGCCCGCCCGAAGTGGATGTATGAATCCCGATTCGGCGCGAGGTCAGCTTAGGAGGCGCGTCGGGAGCTGGGCGTTTGAGGATATCTTTCGCTTCGCGCTCCCATTTCGTTCCCATAAGGCGAGGATAGCAGGAGCGAGATTGGTCTGAGACGAGACATGCGCGCACCACCAGCAATTGTGGACGCAAATTGCCATGGCTGACGTTAAATTCATTTACACTGAAGCTGCCCGAAGGAGCATGGATGCTGGTTGTAATGAAAGCGCAGGCCACCGAAGATCAGGTGCGCGAGGTCTGTCGAAAGATCGAGTCTCTAGGATTCCGCGCGCATCCGATTCCCGGTGCGCAGCGGACGGCTATCGGCATTACCGGCAACCAAGGCGCACTCGAATCCGGCACTCTGGAAGAGATGCCGGGCGTTGGTGAGGTTATCCGCGTCAGCAAGCCTTACAAGCTGGTGAGTCGTGACGTGAAGCCGGATAACACGATCGTGCGCTTTCCCGACAGCCATGTCACCATCGGCGGCAAGGACATCGTTGTCATGGCCGGTCCATGTTCGATCGAATCGCGTGATCAGGCAATGACCATTGCGAGCCAAGTCGCGCGCGCCGGCGCTCATTTCTTGCGTGGCGGCGCATACAAGCCGCGTACTTCTCCTTATTCATTTCAAGGCCTCGGCGAAGACGGACTGAAAATCATGGCTGAGGCGCGGGAGAGATTTGGTCTGTTGATTGTCACTGAGGCTGTAGATAACGAGTCGCTCGATCTCGTTGAGCAATACGCAGACATGATCCAGATTGGCGCCCGCAACATGCAGAATTTTTCGCTGCTCAAGCGAGCCGGGCGCTCGCGCAAACCGGTACTGCTCAAGCGAGGCATGTCCGCAACACTGGAAGAACTGCTGATGGCCGCCGAATACGTTGTGAGTGAAGGCAACTACAACGTCGTACTCTGCGAGCGCGGAGTACGCACATTTGCCGATCACACACGCAATACACTCGATTTGAGTCTCGTGCCCGCGGTGCAACGCCTGAGCCACTTACCCATTCTTGTAGATCCCAGCCACGGAACTGGGAAAAGAAATAAAGTTCTTCCACTTGGACGCGCCGCCATCGCCGTCGGAGCCGATGGATTGATTGTGGAGGTGCACCACGATCCGGATCACGCGCTGAGTGATGGACAGCAGTCAATCGTTCCTCACCAGTTTGCCACTTTAATGGCAGAAATCAGGCAGATTGCTGCCGTCTTGGATCGTGGAGTGGTTGCACCGATGGACGATCCGGCGCCGCTCTTTGCTGAGTCTCAGGCGAGGCGACCGGCGGCCGCCCGATAGCTCCCGGCTGTTACACTCTCTGTTCGACGCATCATCCCCGCTCACGTGCGTTTTCGGTCTACTACAATCTGCGCTATCGGTGTGCTGAGTATCTTGTCCGGCACAAGTTGCTCGCAGAAGCTGACTGAATACCCGCCTGATTATCGCGAATACGCCTATGTAACCAATGGCAAGAGCAACACTGTTTCCGTGCTGGATATGCGCAACTTCAGACCAATCACCACTATCCCAGTAGGTCTCAATCCTAGCGGAGTTGCGGCAAATAGTGGGAAGAACGAGATCTACGTTGTCAACACCGGTTCGAGTTCACTGAGCATCATCGACGCAGAGCAGAACCTGGTGGTCGGCACTGTGGCGCTAGGCCGCAGTCCCTATTTCGTGGATATTGCGCCTGACGGCACTCGCGCCTACGTAGCGAATGCCGGCTCGAATACGGTATCAATCATCGATCTTCCGAAGCGACGCGTATTGGGCAACGTGAACGTGGGAAGTGCTCCAGGTTTAGCTCGTGTTTCTCGGGACGGCAAACTGGTGGTGGTGGCCGAGCGAGCAGGTAATTCCGTTTCGGTAATCGATGCTGACAGGCTGACCTTGCGCTCCTCCATGTCGGTTTGCCAACAGCCGACCGATGTTGAAATTCTTCCTGATTCGTCGAAAGCATTTGTTGCATGCAGCGGCTCCGCTCAAGTTGCGGTAATTGGGTTGAATCTCCCTCCGGCACAAGCGAGCTCCCCGTCGCCTGATCGACTCCTAACTCTTCTTGATGTCGGTAAGACTCCGGTACATCTGGCTATGAAGCCGGACGGAGGCGAAATCTTCGTAAGCAATTTCGGTGCGGATACGATTTCCGAAATTGAGACAAGCACGAACGAGGTTGGCGGCAGCTACGTGATCGGTGCCGGACCAGTGCGTGGTCTGGTGAGCGCGGACAATTCTACCCTCTACGTAAGCAATTTCAACTCGGATTCGGTTGCCGTTTACAGCATCGATGATGGCAAAGCGCTCGGGTGGGTTCAGGTCGGCAGGCGTCCCGATGCTCTGGCACTCTCCCCTAATCAGAACTTTCTGTTCGTAGTGGATACGGCCGCGGGCGACGTAAGTGTCATCCGGGCTTCTTTGGCACAGCGCTCCACAGTACCTCGGGAGCGCTGGTTTCCTACGCTGACGATAATTCCAGTCGGACAACAGCCAAACGCAATTGCTGTCAAAGCATTCATGCTGCGCAGACCGCGGGTCTCCTGACGGCCGCAAACAGCCCACCAGCAGCTCTCAATTTCCGCCCGCACGCCTGCTAGAAAAGGCATCGAAGTTCTGCAGGGGAACACGCCTGGGCAGAACTTATGTTGGGTAAGAAATGGCTCTGTAGTCTGTTTTTGTTTTTCACGTCTATGGGTGTGCCGCAGCTTTCTGCTGCGCAGTCGAATCGACTGGACGAGGACGCAGCTCGGGCGGGAGCAGCGGCCGCACTCCTCGCAGTGGGAACTCAGGTTCGGAATACTGCTCTGGACTGCTCTCACTTTGTTAATTCGTTGTTCGAGCAGGTGGGACTCTATTACAAATATGAACCCTCGCGCGTTCTTTACCACGGCACCAGCGCCTTCAGGCGCGTCTACCGTCCACTGGCGGGAGATTTGATTGTCTGGCCTGGACACGTCGGTATTGTGGTGGATCCCGAGGAGCAAACCTTCATGAGCGCTCTTCGACGCGGTGTGAGGATCTCTCCATACACGTCTCGTTATTGGCGCCGCAAAGGCTCGGCCAGATTTTTCCGCTATCGGCTCCCAATCAGCGACTCAGCTTTTGCGTCGCAGACAAGCCTCTCTTTCGATACGCAGCAATTCGATCCCTCGGGAATGCAATAATTTATCTGTGAGAAAGGCGCGAGCGAAGATGGTGAGCGCGGCAGGATTCGAACCTGCGACCCACGCCTTAAAAGGGCGTTGCTCTACCAACTGAGCTACGCGCCCACAGGTTCAATTTATCACGTTGGGTTGTTGCGGGATTAATCGTGAGATTCGCGCTTGGAGAGTGCGTTTGTGGCCCTGCATGAACGGCGGAACGCCGGCCACAAGCAGCTTCGAAAGAGTGCCTTTGCGCTGTGACTAAATAGGAGCATCTGCCAACGTACTCACCGCAGTTGCATTAGAACGAATGACGCCGGTTGCGTTAGTGAAGAAGCTGCGCTGCCCGGTGGAACCGCGTTGGACGGGGTCGGTATTCAGTTTGAAATCCACATTCTTTCCGCCAGTACTAACGGGCGTGTAGGTGTAGAGATAGCCGTTCTTTGCCGTTGTGCCTGCATTAGCCATGGCATTATCGAGCAAACATGCACTGGTCATTGTGGCAGGATTGCAGGTCGTGCTGCCTAGGTCCAAGAGCAGGTTCGAAAATCCGACGGCAGTAGGATTATTCCATCCTTGAGCGTCGTAGGCTGCTTCTGCCGTGAAAATCGTTCGCATTCCCGCAACCGCTGCCGATTCGTTGGCCGCCATCTTTGCTCGCACCATATTGGGAATGGCTATTGCGGCAAGAATGAGGATGATCGCAACTACAATCAGCAGCTCGACCAGCGAAAATCCCTTTTCTCGGTACACTCGGTGCATATGAACCTGTACGCACACGCATCCTGCTTTGCGGCACCACTGATAAAGGCACCTGCGTTTCCAATCAGGCTAGGTCGGCACAAGTGGGAAACTAAATCACCGTAGATGCATATGAATCAGCAGCTTAGATGAGTACAGAAGAGGATGCCTGGTTCAGTGAACGTGCAATCGACCAGCAGGAGGAGTGACACTTTTTGTCATACTCCAAAGGCGTGAATTGTCATTCTGCCTCGCTGCCATTCAAGCCTTTCGCCCTCACTGACTAAAGAGTCAAATGAAAGCAGTCACCATTACACGGCCAGGCGGAGCAGAGGTCTTGCAAGTGCTTGACGTTGCCAAGCCTCGGCCTGAAGCTTCTGAAGTGCTCGTTCGAGTCCGCGCCTCTGCGCTGAACCGGGCAGACATTCTGCAACGCCGCGGAAAATACCCGGCCCCTCCGGGAGTACCCGCCGACATTCCCGGAATGGAATTTGCCGGTGAGATTGAATCCTGTGGCTCATCCGTCCAATCGTGGCGAGGCGGCGAGAGAGTGATGGGTCTGGTCGGCGGCGGAGCTCATGCAGAGTACCTCGTTGCTCACGAGCGCACCTTAATTAGGATTCCTTCAAATCTGAGCTGGGAACAGGCAGCCGCGATTCCGGAGGCTTTTATCACGGCTCATGATGCTCTCTGGATTCAGGCAGATCTGCGTCCAGGTGAGCGCGTGCTTATCCATGCTGTCGGTAGTGGCGTCGGACTTGCGGCCGTACAGCTCACACGCGCGATGAATGCCTTGGCTTTTGGCACGTCCCGCACTGCTGAAAAAATTAAGCGTGCAAAAGAGTATGGCTTGCATTCTGGTTTCGTAGTCTCTAGTTCTCCAGCTCCGGAAGACAGCAAACGATGGACGGCAGAAGGCGCTTTCGATGTTGTGCTTGATCTTGCCGGCGGCTCCTACACTAATGCCAGCCTGCATGCACTTGCTCCACGAGGACGCATCCTGCTTATCGGCACCATGGCAGGAACCAAAAGCGAACTGGATCTAGGACTTATGTTGAGCAAACGCGCTCATATGATCGGCACCGTTCTGCGAGCGCGGCCGCTGGAGGAGAAGATTGCGGTCAGCCAATCTTTTGCAAAGCAAGTCGTGCCGCTTTTTACCAGCGGAGTTCTCTGCCCTGTTATCGACAGCCAATTTGCTTTGTCCGACATACAACGCGCGCACGAGCGCATGGAGTTGAATGAGAGTTTCGGCAAAATCGTTCTTCGAATGACGGACTAATACAGCGGACTAATACAGCGCTTGCGTAAGCCAAATTTCCGTGACACACTTCTGGGCGCACGAGGAACCCTGCCTGGCCCTTCTTCGCCGGATTTCCTCGCGAGGAGGTCGCATGATCTCTCCCGATCACCTTGAACGCCTCGAGGATCAACTCGACAGATTCGTCGCGGTGCTGGTTGTGGGCTGCCTCATTTTCCTCGTCGGCGCCACAATGGGCATCTTCGCCAGCCAGGAATTCGCTACTGGAACAGACTTCATGATGCGTTTCGCAGGAGGCGAGCAAACCCTCGGCCTGCTGCTCATCATTGTCGGATGGATAAAGGTGCACCTGCTCACGGCGGAGATCGACCGTCACGCTCCGCCCCGGTCACCAGCGCAGAGCACGGCAGCCGGCATTGGACGCTGAAGTTCGGGGATGAAGGACAAGCTCACTTTCCGAGCCCGGCGATTCCGGAACTCCGGGGAGAACGTAACGCGCTCGTCTCGTCTTCGCCACGCATTTTAGATAGAACCAGAAAAATAGGGCAGATCAGGAGCCTGTCCTGCATACGTCCCGAGCTCGCGCGATTTCAACTTGCAGTCGCTGTCATGCCGACTGCGACGAGTTGAACGTCGAGTTCACTCCCGCAGAACAGGCAGTCCATTCGCTTAGGGAATTTGCTGCCATCGCAGGGATCAATGGGAAAGGATCGCAAACAGTTCGTGCACGTCAGCATGACCGGGGCGTCTCCGACAGGAGTCCATACCGGCGCCTGGCGCTTAGGTCTTAGTTTATTGTGACGCGGACCGTGCAGCAGGTCCGACACTTTGCCGAGGAATTCAGGGATCGAATAATTCCCTTTTTGGAAGAAGGCGTCGGCGAGCGATCCTTCGTCGATATGACAGGCAAAGAACTCACCGCTGATGGCGATGGTGGGAAGCTCAGGGAAACGGGTGCGAAGAACCGACAACAGTTCAAAGCCGTTCATATTAGGCATGCGCATATCCGTGATGACGAGATCCGGCATGGATTCGTTCAGCTTACGGAGCGCGCTGAAGCCATCTTCCCCTACCTCAACCTTGTAGCCGTTCTGTTCAAGGATCGCGCCTATGATAAAGCGAATGCTGGGTTCGTCATCGACGACCAGGATCTTCTTCTGATTCAACTAACACCGACCTTCGTGGTTGCAAAACGGGGTTTACGACAGAGTATATGGACGTTATTATTCTTATAGCCGAGCTGCTGTAGGGCAGCAACGCCTCCCCGTGGTTTCTTTTGCCTTAGTCCTATCGGCTAAGCATTGATGGGTTTGAGAGAAGTCGATATCAAGAATCGGAACCGGCCCGTGAGCCCCAGCGTGATTCCCATTTTAGAACGATCACAATTTTTGTTGACGAGTTCGAGAGGTGGGCAGGGAGGATGTCAATGACCCCCTGCTGTTGATTTCGGGTCTTGGCGGCCCCCCCGATCAGGGGGCACCGGCATTCCAACTCGGCTCCTCCTGGTCGACTCTTTTCTGCTCTGCCGATACGATGCGAAGGAGCGAATTCCGTTACATAAGAGTGGCACCACTGCAGAAGAAGCGAGCAACTGCTTCTAGCGCCTGCAGCGGTGCTCCTATGAAATCGCTCCCCAGCAAAGTGATCTCTCAATCGCTAATGCACCTGCGTCCCATGGCACTGCCACCTTCTGCGTCGGCGTGAATCCTAGGACTGCGAACGTAGTAGGCAAATCGAGCCAGTACGAAGAAAGGTGTAGACATGACAACGGTAGCGAAGAGCGTACTGGCCAAAGTTTTTAAGTTGTTTGGTTTTGTCCTGATATCTTCTTCCAGCAAAGATGAAAGAGGAACACAGCACTAGTGATCTCAGCTTGGATTCTCGGCAATAGGGAAAAGCTTCCGGGTGCAGTTTGCCAGTGACACGTCCACGAGCAGCTAACACTGTCAGACTATGGTTACTAACTAGCTAGCGGTTCACATCGCCTTTCTGAGCTAACCATTTTCGACGCGTGCCTTTATATCCGAGTATGCCGCATTGATGAGCCTGCTTAGCGCTGCGGAGTTTGTGGGCGTTTTCGGTCTCAGTTTCACATAGCGCATGAACTTGCCTGTGCCTTGCAACAAGCGGGCTGGATCCGGTAGCGCTGCGCCGTGAAAGAACCCCACGTTTACGTGCGAAGTGAATACATTGACGTAGCCGAAGGGCGCATCTCCCAAACATGCAACCGGACAGCCGTCATGCAGAAGCTCCCGGAATTCGTCCCCGCATTTTCGCATTACCTCAAACCATTGATGGGCGATGGCTCCCAATTCACCGGCATGCTCTTTCATCCACGCATCTATGGCGGGATCCCGCTCGACAGCACCGTTGAATCGCAGCAATTCCGTTCTCATCGTCTGCTTTTGAGATCTGTGGTTGCGGAGCACCCTTAGCTTCTCTCGCATTATTGCCAACCTCCGCCCAACCCTTTGTAGAGTTGAACCAGCGCCAGTTGCTCGTTCAATCGGGCCTGGACGAGGCCAAGTTCGGCATTGAAGTAGTTTGTGTCATTGGTGAGCACTTCGAGATAGCTGGTCGCGCCGCCGCTGTATCGCAAATGCGACAAACGCGTTGCGTCCTGTGCGGAATCAACCAGGAAGTTTTGTTGTTGACTGAATTCCTGGGTTTTGCGGTACGCGATCAGCGCATCCGACACTTCCCGAAACGCGCCTTGAATCGTTTCCTGATAAAAGAGCACTGCCTCCTGCTGTTGAGCTTCGGCCAGGCGGACATTCGAACGCAGACGGCCGGCCGTGAAGATGGGCTGTGCCAGGGTTGAACCGAAGGTCCAAAACCCGGCGGGGCCGGCGAGTAAACCACTTAATGCGGAGCTTTGATATCCTGCCACGCCCGTGAGCGTGATCTGCGGAAAATACAAGCTTCTGGCTACTCCAATCTGCGCATTCGCAGAGACCAACTGCTGTTCAGCCTGCAAAATATCAGGACGCCGGGCCAATAAAGACGACGGCAATCCGGCTGGAACCACAGGAGCGTGCGCCTGCTCTGTCAACGGCTTGCCGCGGGGGATCGGCCCTGGATTGTTTCCCATCAGAATGCTTATGAAATTTTCCTGTTGCTCAATCTGCTGTTCCAGAAAGGGAATCTCCGACGCAGCGGTGAAGACGAGTTGCTCGGCCTGACGCACATCGAGCATGGACGTGGAACCGCCTTCGGCCAACATCTTCGTGAGCCGCAGTGAGTCCTGACGTGAGGCGAGCGTGCTGCGCGAAATCTCAAGCTGCAAATCCATGGAGCGCAGTGTGAAATAACTGGCGGCCAGGTTGGCGATAAGCTGCCGGATGATTTCTCTTCTGCCCCATTCGGTCGCTGCAAGGTTGGCGCGCGCTGCCTCTGTCGCGCGGCGGAACCTTCCCCAGAAGTCGAGCTCCCAATCGAAGTTCACGCCCAGTTGATTCGCGCTGGTCTCAATGGGCGGAATCACTTTCGAGCGCGCTGTGCGTTCGTCGATTGTTTGGGCTTGAGCACCAATAGTCGGAAACTGCTGAGAGCGGGTGATCCCCAGAGAAGCCTGCGCTTGCAGAATGCGCGTTCCCGCGCGGCGCACATCATAGTTCTGCTGAAGCGCAGTCTTAATCAGCTCTTGTAGCTGTTGGTCCTGGAAAACATCCAACCAGTTCTCGTCTCCCAATGATGTTGGATCGTTCTTGGCGGCCTCATCTGGAGTTAATCCGCGATAGACGGTGGGAGTATTCACAGCAGGCTTTTTGTAGTTTGGACCTGCGGCGCAGCCGGAAAGGAAGAAGGTGATGATCAGGAGAAAGGCAGGAGTTCTCATGTTAGTCATCTCCTGCCCGCGCTGCCTGCATTTCGATCACCGCAGGAGGCTGTTCTGTTCCCCCTCGGGAAACCAGATAGAACATCGCAGGTATAAAAAAGATGCCGATTGCGCTGGCCGCCAGCATTCCACCGATCACCGTCGTTCCCATGATCTGTCGCGCGACTGATCCTGCGCCCGTCGCGGTCCAAAGCGGAATGCAGCCGAAGATGAACGCGAGCGAAGTCATCAGAATTGGACGCAGGCGAAGCCGAGCTCCTTCGAGAGCCGCATCGACGAGAGACTTGCCTTCCTTTTCATGCTGATCCTTGGCAAATTCGACAATCAGGATGGCGTTCTTCGCCGCCAAACCGATGAGCATGACCAGCCCAATCTGGGAATAAATGTCGCTCTCGATTTGCACTAAGTACGGCGGATAGAAGAAGCTGATGAGCACACGCCGCAGCCACAGAATGAAGAACGCGCCGAATACTGCGACGGGCGTGCTAAGCAGTACGCTGATGGGCAAGGTCCAACTCTCGTACAACGCGGCAAGGATTAGGAACACGAACAGCAACGACAGTCCGAAGATTGCAGACGGCGGCACTCCCTGCTGTGCTTTCTTTTCCTGAAATGAGATTCCTAAATAGTCATAGCCCATCTCGGAGGGCATGGTCTGAGCGAACACCTGTTCCAGCGCCGCCATCGCCTGATTGGAGCTGTACCCCGGAGCGGCAGCGCCGTTGATCTGCGCACACCGAAACAGGTTGTAGCGCATGATGAATTCAGGTCCGGTGCGCGGTTGGAACTTAGTGAGGGTGGATAAGGGCACCATCACTCCATTCTTATTCTTGACGTAGAACTGCCCCACGTTTTCCGCATTCGTCCGATAATCGCCCTCGGCTTCGATGTAAACCTGCCACTGGCGGCCAAAGCGATTGAAGTAGTTGATGAAGAGGCCGCCCATAAAAGCCTGAACCGTGCGGTAGACATCGCTGATGGCGAGCCCCTGCTTGATCACTTTGTCGCGATCGACATCGATGAACTGCTGTGGAACGCTCCCGAGAAATGTGGTGCTGATGCTGCCGATCTCCGGACGTTTGCGAGCGGCGGTAAGAAAGGTATTCAGGTTTGAAGACAGGAATTGCACGTCCTTGCCCGCGCGGTCTTCGAGAACGAAAGTAAATCCTCCTGACGTTCCCACACCGGGAATAGCAGGTGGAGAGAAGTCGAATGCGACTCCCTCCGGAATCTGGCTTAGCTGGCGATTCAAGCGCGCTTTGATGACCTGAAACTGTTGCTCGCGAGTGGTGCGATCATCCCACGGTTTCAAAGTGACGAAGAAGAAGGCGTTGTAGGTTGACCGGGTAAAGCTCAATAGACTGAATCCGACGACTGAGGTGGTGTTTTCTACTCCGGGAGTATCTTTCAGGATAGCTTCGATCTTGCGCGCTACGCGCTCGGTCCGCTCTTGCGATGCCGCGCTGGGCA
>DATLKS010000475.1:0-1907 GCA_035538255.1 Terriglobales bacterium | reverse complement strand
TCCATCTCTGTGGCAAAAACGCATTTTTGCAGCAGAAACTAGACTAGCAGCCAGTAGCACAATTACCCGTTTCGAGGCGCCGAGGCTTGTATCTGAGATAGCGACGATTTCGACGCGAGCCGACTTTAGATGTTGAAAAGGAACATTTTGGCTCGCGCGCAGGTGCTGAAGTGCCTTGGGTCGAGAATAAACACAAAAATAAGCGAGATGCTGCGACTGCTGAGCTCTCGTGGTGTCCCAGAACCCAACAGGGTGGCACGACTAGGCTCAGATTGAATGCGCCAACATGAATCAAGAGCCGCTTGAGAACATTCTGGCGTCCCCGCAAATGTATGCGCCTCATTCCGCCCGTATCGTAACAGTGTGCGAAGCTTCGCTCGATCAACTCCCCTCGCTTCCGCAGTAGGCGCTTGCCATAGGTTCCCTTCACTCGCCGGCGGTTCGCATAGACCGCTTTCTGTTCCTCGGCCTTGCCTTCCCAATGTCGTTGCCCTGGCTGCTTCTTCCCCGAGATGTAGGTCCGCACATCCGCGTTCTCCAGATTCGTCAATACCGCTCCATTGTGATAGCCCTTGGCGGCTACCACCTCTTCGATGCTCTGCAAATGCATTTGCGGTTTTTGGGTCGGTTCCTCGGTCCGGATCAACTCCGCGGCGTTTTCACCCGCTTGCGCAAGTGTCTCTACCACCGTGGTGGTGTCTCCGGCATCTGCTTCCTGCACCGTCACGGCCAAGACCGCTCCTGTCTTCATGTCGACAGCGTGCTCCGCCTTGTGGGCCAGATGCGTCCGCCCATCTTTCATCTTCGTAATCCGCGCATCTGGATCGTGCGGGTTTACCCAATCTTCGTTGCTGGCCTTGTTCTTGCGCGTGCGATCCAATCGGGCCAGGTCTTCTTTCGTGGGCGTCTCGATTCCTGATTCCTTGGCCAGTCTTTTCAAAAATTCGTCGTAACGCTCCCCCGTATCCCGACGCACGATCGAACTCATCGCCGCGTTGGCCTCCAGCGTCGTCGAGTCGATCCCCACCGTCTTGCCCTCCACCAGCCCGCGGTCTCGCAGCACTTCCAAGGTCCAGAAAAATACTTTCCGATGGGTCTCCAAATCGATCAGCCGCCGAGTCCGTGAGATCGTCGAATGATCCGGTGTTCGCTCGTCGATCCCGATTCCCAGAAATCTCCGCAGCCCTAACGAATCTGCCGCCCGCCAAGCGATTCCTCGCTCCGAATCGATCCCTTCGAAATAGCCCACCAACAACAAACGAAAATAGATCCCTGGCGCCAAAGAGGGCCGGCCGATGTTATCCGCATAAAACTTCGCGCACTCCCTCTCCGCAAACTCATCGAACTTCTTTTCTTCCAACAATTCGTTCATTCGTGCGTAAAACGGATGAGCTGGCCCCTTCGAGACTTCCTGATGCGCGATCCAGATCTGCTCTTGTCGCTGTCTTCGACGCCGCGTTCCCATCCCCATCAGCAGTTCCCCGAAAATCTGTTCTGCATTCTACAAAGCTTGCTGGAAAAGAGAAGTAACTTCAGCTCACCTTCAGGTTACAAACACAGAAACGGGAGGTTAGAATCACCCAATGTCGATCGATGACTTTGTACGGTACAGCAAGGTGCTCCATCGCTTGACCGCCGATTTTGTACGTGCGGTTCCCGACGACAAGTGGGACTTCACGCCCGACCCGCCTGGACGATCCGGCCGCGTACGGGCACCACATCGGATTGGCGACGGCTTCGCGCCGTTTTGCAAGCAACTGCGCCACGTCGTCTGTGTGCGCGGTGTCTACAATGCCGCGCTGACGACAAAAAGAGTGGATTGGACGCGAAAGTACGAGCACTATTTCGGCCCGCTGACTCGGGAGGCACTCCTCGCCGCGCTGGACGACAAGCAGCGAGACCTCCTC
>DATLKS010000474.1:0-9611 GCA_035538255.1 Terriglobales bacterium | reverse complement strand
GGTTCGAGCTTCAGCGTCGTCGGAATGAGCAGTTCCGAGTTCGGTTTATTCGAGTTGACGTGGAATCCATCTTTCACGCGAAAGCTTAGATCGACCTCTGCCGGCTTGTTAGAGGAGACTGTGGCTGGCGAAGCTCCTTCGAAAGTGACGTAGACGTGGGTAGGCCGGGGTTCGTCGGCAGCGAACGCGAGAGTTCCCACCATGCCGAAGAGCGTGAGCAGGGCGATGCCGAAGCGGCACTCGCGAGGAAATCGAACTCGTAACAATCTTCGAGAGCGGTGCATGCTAATGCCTCAAGAAGGCGACTTGGTCTGACTCTTTTCCGTCTGCGCCTCGGCCTTACCTTCGGCGAGAGATTTCTTTACGTTCTCTTCGATTTCACTGCGACTCACAAGACCTGACGCCGAATCTATGATCTTGCCATTGCGGTCGATGTAGAACGTCGTCGGCAGGCCGACTGCGCCATAGGCATCGCCCACATCATCTTGACCTTGCAGGATGGTGTAGTTCACGCCCATGTCTTTGGCGAACTTCTGGATCTCATCTTTTCCGGAATCATCGAGAGCGACGCCGACAATTTGCAGTCCCTGAGGTCCGTACTGCTTCTGGAGTTCGACGAACCATGGCATCTCCACCTTACAGGGGCCGCACCAAGTCGCCCAGAAGTTCAGGAGCACGGCTTTGCCGCGGAAATCGGAGAGCCTTACCTGCTTCCCTTGAAGGTCCTTCAAAGCGAAATCAGGAGCTTCCTTGCCCTTCACTTCGCCGTAGACGAGAGGGGGAGGATTGCCGATCATGGCCGAGACCTTGGGCCGAGAATTCCTGACTCCCGCATAGATCATAACTACTACTACTAGGGCGATGACGAGAATGGCGAAAGCGTTACGCTTCACAAAAGACTCCCAAACAGAATGATCTCATTTTGGCTTCATAGTGCAAAGCGGTTCAGAAAGCCCAGGTAGCCGGAAAGTACCGTGAAATGGCGGGTTACAAACAGCGCGCCGATCACAATCAGCAGCACTCCGCTGGCAACCTCCACAGCGTGCAAGTGACGCCGGAACCGTCCATAAAACGATAAGAAACGGTCGATTCCCAGCGACGTGAGCAGAAACGGTACAGCCAGGCCCATCGAATAGATGGCCAGCAGCAGAATGCCTTTTGAGACCGTTCTCTGGGATGCTGCAATGGCCAGAATGGCAGCTAGTATCGGTCCTATACATGGGGTCCAGCCAAAAGCGAAGGCAAAGCCCACTAGAAATGATCCCCAGGCGCTTTTGCCCGTGCCAACGCTGTGCATGCGCTTGTCCGCATAAAGAGCACTGATTTTCAGGATTCCAGTCAGATGCAGCCCAAATAGAATGATGATCGCGCCTGCGATCTGGCCCATCAGACCCTTGTATTCCCGTAGCAGCCTGCCCACCGAAGTCGCCGCAGCCCCAAGCGCAACAAACACAAGCGTGAATCCCAAAATGAAAGTTGCGGAGTTCAGCATCACGGCGCGCATGTGATTAGAGGCTTGCTCATTCCGCAGGTCATCCACCGACGCTCCGGAAATGAGCGAAATATATCCTGGGACGAGTGGGAGCACGCATGGCGAAAGGAATGAGGCAAGCCCGGCGACGAAGGCGGCTAATGCCAATGGGAGGCTTTGCATATTGCTCAATCTTACAAGCCCTGGTGGCTATTGATATAACTCCAGGCGTACGTGCCAGTGCCTGCAAAGTACTTTAACTCCGCGCGATCCCTTTCCCATTCACGAAGCCTCAAAAAATCGCGGGTTTAAACGTCTGTTTGCAGAACCGAGGTGGAAGAAATTAAGTAACCTCAGACCGAATCCATCAGCCTTGCTTCCGCGGTGCCACAGCAGGTCTCGACGGCGGTGGCTGGCGGCGCTCGCCGGTGTACATGCGGTCAATGCCCAGCATAATGGGAGTGCCGCTGTGAAGTCCGCTCCACCGTTCGGAAACCACCATAGAATTGCCCGGATTCTGGGCGTCGTACTTCACCGAGGTTGGCACGCCAATTCGGCAATTGTGCAGATCGACATACTGCCGCAGGTGAGTCACGTCCTGCGACGCTTCGTACTGCACACCAGCCACGTCGTAGTTGTAGATAAGAAGCTGCGAGGCAGTCGGTTCATCGGGATGGAGCTCGACAACATCGATCACCGTGCCGTCAATGATGCGTCCAACGCGGTCGAGGAACTCGCGACGTTCGCGCTCATGGTCTTCTGCGGTTTTCTTCTTTCGCGTGAGAAGATGCAATGCAGCGAGGCCGCAGGCGAGAACAACACCACCAGCAATTGCGTATAGACGGAACGAGACCAACATGACTTCCTTACAGGCCGGATGTAGCGAATCGGCGGCTATATAAAGCTTACCGCGAACGGCGGTTTTCACCTATCGAGGGAAGCACTTACTGGCGAAGCCGGATTTGGGAGCTCGATTACGCGATTGGTATCGAGCATTCAGCACTCAGCATTCAGTATGCGGCCAATGGACTGTGTCGAACAGGGTCACTGAGAAATACCATTGAGGCCGTATGATTCCTGTTTGCTCTTCCTCGCCATCCTCGTCCTGCTGATCTGGATCCATCTCTGGTTCTTTCACGGGCAGTTCTGGCGCGTGAACGACCTTCATTTGCCTGTGGCAGAGCCAATTTCGCATTCGCGAGTTGCAGCCGTCATTCCCGCGAGGAACGAAGCTGACGTAATTCGCCGCGCAATCGGTTCGCTTTTGAGACAACAATTTGCCGGTGATCTGCGGCTGGTTGTCGTGGACGACAACAGCAACGATGGCACCGCCAATGTCGCACGAGCAGCAGCTGGAGTGCTTGGAGACGCGCACCGGTTAACCGTGATCGCCGGTTCCCAACTGCCGGCCGGATGGACGGGAAAAGTCTGGGCGATGCATCAGGGATGGCAGGTGGTGCGGCAGATGAATCCCGACTACCTTCTTTTGACGGATGCAGATATTGAACATGCTCCGGATAATCTCGCTCGCTTAGTTGCACAGGCAGAGCGTGGGAAGCTGGATCTCGTCTCGCTAATGGTTAAGCTGCGCTGCGAAAGGATCGCGGAGAAATTCCTCATTCCCGCTTTTGTGTATTTGTTCTTTTTGCTTTACCCACCCAAGAGAATATCCGCTTCAAGCAGCCGCGTAGCGGGGGCGGCAGGCGGCTGCATTTTGCTTCGTCCTGAGGCGCTGGAGAAGGGAGGAGGATTTGAATCCATTCGCGGTGAGATCATCGATGACTGCGCGCTCGCCGCCCGAGTCAAGGCCCCAGGTGGACGTCTCTGGCTCGGAGTCACTCAGCAGACTCGCAGCATGCGCGGATACCAAACTATCGGCAACATTTGTGACATGATCGCCCGAACGGCGTTCAATCAGCTTCGACATTCATGGCTGCTGCTGATCGGATGTATTGCCGGAATGCTGTTCACGTTTGTCACTCCCGTTGCCCTTGTGTTCTCAGCGAATCGTCCAATAGGCTGGATTGCCCTGACTTCATGCATTCTGATGTTCTCGACATATGTGCCCACGCTTCGCCTGTATCGAGTGAATCTGCTTTCGGCGGTGACTCTACCGTTTTCCGCAATGTTTTACATTTACGCCACAGTCGTTTCAGCCATTAAATACTGTCGCGGACACGGCGGCGAATGGAAGGATCGAACTCAGGACGCGCCGGAAGTGTAGACACACGCCCGGCTACTTCTTGAATTGCAAGTGCAGACGTCCGTTCCACGGCATACCAGTGTCATGGAGGAATGACATGAGAAGGTCCAGCATAAGTTTGGGCTATCAAGAGGTGCTGGGCGCCGCGATACAGGTGTGAGTTTCGATGCGCCTACCGCTGCGTAAGGCTCTTCGACAACTCTGCATCCATCGTGTCCTGACCCATCTCCCAGAACATCACGCCTCCGAGACCATGCTGGCGAACATAGCGCGTCTTGGCGCGCATGGCCCGAGGACAGTCATAGCTGAAGAATTCGTCGTTGCTCCAAATCGAACATGTGGCGAGCTTCGGATAAAACTGGCGATCGGCACTATCCGGCAGCGTCTTGAGGTTGCGGTATTCCGGAGGCGATTTCGATGCATCCCTTGCCGGTTGGTACAAGCCGTGGTTTGTGTTGCTCACGCCAGTCCACCCCTTCCCGTAAAAGGGCACGCCGAAGATGATCTTGCGCGCTGGAACGCCGGCGCGCAGAAAATCCTGAGCCGCGTGAGCGCCGTAGTGTTTGTCTGCGGGCGGCTGGGACGGATCCGCCGGATCATGGAAGAGCGCACTCTGCAGATTAGTGATCTTCTCAGCGTTCCAATGCAGATCATAGGCCATGATCGAGAGATAGTTCATGTAGCGGCTTAACGTTTTCAGGTCGAAGTGCCTGTAATCTTCGGCAGTGGCGGGAATGGCAGCGGTGAGCAGAAGGCCAGGACGCACGCTATTGAGCTGTCGCCGAAATTCCGCGGTCATGGCGTTCATGTTATTCGTGTCTTCAGGGCGGCCCGGAATGAGGCCGCCTTCGACCGGATACTCCCAATCGACATCGATTCCATCAAAGACTCCGGGAGCATGTATGCCCGGCGCAAAGTTGCCGTTGATAAATGTATCGACGCAGGAATGCACGAACTCTCGAACGTTAGCCGGCTGTGCGGCGTCGGAAAATCCTTCAGAGCTTGCCCATCCTCCAATAGAGATGAGAATTTTCAGTCTGGGAAACTCTTTCTTGAGCTCCTGCAGCTGGTGAAAAGTTCCGTGAAGCTGGTTCGGATCGTTGGAGTCGTTTGAACCATCCACGCTCCCGGTTGCGCTGAAGACGCGCTTCAGCTCCATGTCGGGATTCGGAACCTCGCAACGGTTTTTTGCTACCTTACCAAAAGCATAATCGAGTTGCGTCAGAATGCGAGCTGCCCCGTTTTCAGCAAGCTGCTTGAGGGGATAGTCTCCCGCCGCATGGCGCTCGGCGTAGTAGCCCACAACCTGCCAGTGTTGCGTCTGAGCGAATGAAGAAATATCAAACACGAGGTAGGCCGCAATTGCGATCAGGGGATAGCGACAGGTCATCGCAGATATTCCTACGCGAACAAACAGCTTGACGCAATCTGTTCGGGCTGGGACCTCTGCTGGCGGCGCAGAGAGGTACATTTATTGTCAAAAGTTGCAAATACGTGCGGCCAAAGAGGCAAGCTACTGCATCACAGACTCCGGTTGGGGATTCAATCTCAACTCCCATGCTGATTCGATCAAAAACGGCTGATCACTTTGCGCATTCGTCCCATTTGCTGTAGCAGGTACGCGGCTCTCCGTGATATGGTCATCAGCCTCCAGACTCGCACGACCGGTTCTGTCTTTAGGGCTTAAAGACAGTGATCCCAGAAGTCGAAAGACGGCTTCGGCAGAGTACTAAGGTACCAGAGCACTTGGACAGATGTAACATGTTGGAAGGTTTCCGGCTCTGACGGTCTATACTGTGGAATAGTTCGCATGGCTACCTCGGCCACCCAACCGGCCTCTCCGCTTCCCAGTGGGAATATTCCTGCTCGGCGCGAGCCGCACGACATCCTGCCCACGCTTTTCGGCGAGGGCTATGGCACTTACGCGGTTCAACAAAAGAATTTCTACACGTCGTTCGTGTTGCACACCCTGGCACTTGCTGTGCTGCTGTGGGTGACGCACCAAGTGGTTGAGCATCGTGCACAAATCGCGCAGGTGCTGGGACCGGTAGTAGACATCGGCGCCTATATTCCGCTGCCGTCTGCAGCCAAGCAGACCGGCGGTGGTGGCGGCGGTGGCGACCGTGACAAGCTGCAGGCCAGCCACGGTGTTCCACCAAAATTTAGTATGCAGCAGATCACTCCACCGACGGTCGTAATTCGCAACGAGGCTCCCAAGCTTGCAGTTGATCAGACAGTGATGGTCCCGCCACAGGTGAAGATCAATCAGCAGGGCCCGATCGGGTCTTTAACCAGTGTGCTGAACGTGCCTTCTAACGGCACAGGCTACGGTTCTGGCATCGGCGAAGGTTGTTGCGGTGGTGTTGGCGCTGGAAACGGACGCGGTGTCGGCCCTGGAGACACGGCTGGGATTGGTGGCGGAGTGTTCCAGGTTGGCGGCGGCGTGGCGCCTCCGCGGATCAAATTCCAGACTGAACCGGAATTTTCAGAAGAAGCGCGTAAAGCCAAGCATCAGGGCACAGTCGTAGTCAGAGCGACCGTTGGACCAGATGGCAAGATCCACGACCCTCATGTGGTGCGCTCGCTCGGTTTAGGACTGGACGAAAAAGCTATAGAAGCCGTGAATCAATGGCTCTTCGAGCCGGCAATGAAAGACGGCCGCAAGGTGGCGGTCTATGTTGATATCGAAGTGAATTTCCGGCTGTACTGATTCTTAAAATCCCAGCGACAATTCAGGCAAATGAACGGTGCAGCGCTTGAGCGATTCCCATAATGGAAATTGCCTTCAGCGTCTCACCTTCTCGCGCTTGGGCTTTCGTTCGACTTTCACTTCGCTGATCAGCCCTTTCACTACTTCGTCCACATGCTTATCGGCTTCCAGTAACGCAGCCGCAACTTCGAGTTTCTTGTGATCTTCCTGCTTCTCCAGCAGGACCACCACGTGGGCAATGGCAGCGTTCTCTGTTCCCATTCCTTCCGGCGTTTTTGCCTTCACTCCGACTTCGAGCGGAGAAATCTCCAACAGCTCGGCCACACGCTGTCGAATGCGTTGCGCGACCGGGCCGATCCGCGGAGCAGCAAGAACCAATGTGGAATCGACATTACATACTTCGTAGCCGGCTTCTCGAATCTTCTCCAGAGCCTGTGCGACGAAGATGCTTGAATCTGCGTTTCTCCATTTTGGGTCTGACGGAGGGAAATAGCCTCCAATGTCTCCGGCAGCGACCGCGCCTAATAGAGCATCGGTCAAGGCGTGCAGTAGCACATCTCCGTCGGAATGGCCGGCAAGTCCATGAGTGTGCTCAAGCGTGACTCCGCCGATCTTGAGCGGCACACCTTGCTTGAATTCGTGCGAGTCCCATCCGTAGCCAATGCGCATATTCGAAGTTGAGGAGCCTTGAGACCGGCGGCGCGCCGCGTGCAACCATGCCTGCAAATCAACCGACTACTCGGTTCACCTTGCTTGCTACGTTTTCCGCCTGAGAGTGACGAATATAGAACTCCGCCAATTCTAAATCTGCGGGCGTCGTGATCTTGATGTTGCGAGGCGAACCCATCACCACTGCCACCTGATGTCCCGAGCGCTCTACAAGAGAGGCTTCATCTGTACCGATAAACCCGTCCTGGGCGGCTTCATCGAAAGCACGTTTCAGCAGATCGTAGCGAAACCCCTGCGGAGTCTGTGCCATTACCACGCGCTCGCGCGGGACCGTCGAAGTAATAATCGCGCCGTTCGCAGTGCGCTCCACTTGTTTGATCGTGTCCACTGCCGGCAGTCCTGCAATTGCAGCACCCTGGCGCTCCACACATTTGATTACGTTGTCGATGATGTCGCGATCGACGAAAGGCCGAACCGCATCATGTATTAACACTATGTCGTTTGAGTCGGCTTGGACGTCTGCCAATGCATTCGCCACTGAGTGTTGACGATGATCGCCTCCCACGACAACATGAGTTCTCGGTCGCAATCGCTGGGCTGATAAGAAATCACAGAGGCGCTGAACTTCGCTGTCCCGAACCGCAATGTAGATATCTGTCACTGCCGGTACCCGCGCAAATTTTTCCAGCGTGTGCAGGAGGATCGGTTTCCCCGCAATCTCAGAAAACTGTTTTGTCGGTTGTCCCGCGCGCGCTCCCGGATGCGCAGCCATGCGCGTGCCGAGTCCAGCAGCGGGAATGATGACAACCACTTTCATGGGAAGCGCAGTATAACGTCCTTGCTCTCCTAAGACCAAACGTGGGGGTACAGACCGGCGTCGGCAGATATGACAAAAAATGAGCATGGAATGTTTCGAAAGCGTTACGGTGCGGTCGTTTCGTCAATTAAGGTGAGTAACTCATAAAAATTCTGGCACCAACCTGTTGTGGAAAGCCGAGTACATGGCAACTTCCTGAACTGCTGCTCCATCCGAATTAGCCAGAACACAATCTGCCTTCCGGGGGGGACATGCCGGGCTCTAAATTGTTGCGCTGTGTTTATCTTGCGCTGCTGTTGATTCCTGTAATCGTGATGAGTGGCTGTATGGGATTAAGTGGCTCAAACAGCAGTTCCCCGAACCCGACTCCCACTGTTCCGATTCCGCCGGCCAATCCGGCGCCCGCGAATCCAACGGCGACCATCAGCGTTACGCCTACCAGTGTAGAAGCCGGCCAGAAGGTAACCGTGAGCTGGCAGACGCAAAATGCCAGCACAATCAGCCTTGCTCAGAATGGCAACCCGGTGCCTCTTGACGGCAACCCGCTGAACTCTCCCGGGATGGCGTTCACTCTTAGTACTGTTGGCACTACGACTTTCACCCTGACCGCCACCGGACCTTCCGGCACCACTCCGGCGACAGCAGAAGCAAAGGTTACGGTTACTGCCGCCCCGCCACCGGGCGGTCCAACCGCGACGTTGACTGCGAATCCGACCACAGTAACTGTCGGGCAGGCGGTGGCGCTTAGCTGGACTACAACGAACGCGAACAGTGTGACGCTTTCCGAAAATGGGACGAACGTTCCGATCGGCGCGAGCCAGACCTCCACAAGTGTGACGTTGAACAGCGTGGGAACGGTCTCGTTTGTCCTTACTGCGACCGGTGCACAAGGAGCCACAGCCACGGCGCAAGCCTCAGTGCAGGTGACTCAGTCGTCGAATCCAGGAGACATTACGGCGATCAATCACATTATTTTTGTCGCAGAGGAGAATCGCAGTTTCGACGTTTATTTCGGTAAGCTCAACGAATATCGCGCGAAATTCGGCTTCAGTCAGGAGGTCGATGGCTTACAGCCAAACTGCAGCAGCGCGAACTCCGACTGGACCAAACCCTGCAGCAACATGAACAAGGCGCCTGATGCCTCCGGCCGTCCCACTACTCCCATCTATGCTTTCCATCTCAAGACAATGTGTATTGAGAACACCAGCGCTGATTGGATAGTAAGTCACTGGGCTTTCAATGCGGAAGACGTGAGTTCAGATACGCCGAGAATGGATGGCTTCGTAATTGGAGCGGCGAGCGCAACGGCGGGTGCTGCCGGCTCGAATCCGACTATACCTGACAAACAGGGCATTCGCGCCATGGGCTTCTACACGGCGCAAGACCTCGAATACCACTATTGGCTGGCGACTCAATTTGCAGTGGCCGACAAGTGGTTCGCTCCGGCTCCGGCCCGCACGGATCCAAACCGGTACTACCTGGTCGGTGCGACTTCCGGCGGATATGCGTATCCCATTGCCGGAAACGAGCCCTCAATTCAAGCACCCACCATTTTTGATCGGCTGCAAACTGCGGGCATCTCCTGGAAGATTTACACCGGTTCAGACGGGTACACGTACGCTTACGCGTTCTCCGGATTCCAAGGCAGATTTGGACCAAATAGTTCCAGCCCGCACGTGTTCCCAATGTCGCAGTACTACGCGGATCTCCAGAATGGCACGCTGCCGGCGGTTGTTTTCAT
>DATLKS010000473.1:0-1520 GCA_035538255.1 Terriglobales bacterium | reverse complement strand
GCGGAATTGGTTTGAAGAAGATAGTTCAGGTTGGCGATGGCCGCAAGTGGACCGTTGATCTCATGCATCGTGACCGCTGCGAATTGGCCTGCCAACGCCAAGGCCTGGCTCTCGCGCAAAGCTTCTTCCAACTCCTGGACTCTGTCGATTGTAGAGACTGGCTCATCCATGACGCAGCTCCAAACGGCTGGAGAGGATGCCATTGGGTAAGGCACCGCGTACGTGGAGGGAAGTTCCTCCTCGGGCCAGTTGTGAGTCTTCACCGACATTGCGGAACGAAACCTGTATGCAGCCGCAATGTACGATACCTCGTAGATCAGATGACGCTGAGCACAGAAAGGGTGCACCCAGCCGAAAAAGGTTGCAAAATCAATGTCGGAAGAGTATTGGCAAACGCGCAGGACAACCGGAAAACGATTCAAGATTCACCCATAATCGCCAAGACGCACTTACCGAGCCGATCCGCAGTGAATTCCAGCTAGGCGAACGTTACGTTCCAAATTTGCAGGAGACGATAGCCCTTCTCGCATCTGGTTCTCCCTCAAGGTACTGGGATGGTCCGCCGCCTAGGCCCTCTGGAGGGTGTAGTGATGTACAGAGGAGGCGGTCCATGGAGATTCGCACAATCGGCATCGATTTAGGGAAGGCAGTCTTTCACCTTGTAGGCATCAACGCACGGGGTAAGGTCGTGGCACGCAAGAAGTGCTCGCGGACCCAGCTGCTGCTTTACGTCCAACCTTCGCTAGAGCCCGTTTTCCGGGGATGGATCGCTAATCAAGGACTTTCCCCTCCCGTTCCGCGATGCGTAAAGAATCTCCTGAGGTTTGACAGCCGCATCACGCCAACAATGAGAAACTAGAGAGCTCTTCCTCCATCCTTCCCTGAAACCGATTCAAGCCAAAGTGATCGTTCAGCGCCTTGCTTCCCTTGGCCGTCAACACCAGCTCTCGGCTATCGAACCGGCGTATCACCCAGCGCTTCGTCTCAAATGTGGCCAGGATCGCCGCACCGAGCTGACCGCCCGAGTGTGCTCTACGCTCGCTCCAGTCCAGACAGCCAAATGCAAATCGGCGGCGCGACGTTGGGGGACCAAAATGGATGCCGATGCGGTTCAGTTCCGCCCGTCCAATGTCGCTCACCGAGGAACTGTCGTCGTTGAGCCATCCCAGCGCGATCAGTCTATCGTGCAACGCCACCGCCACCACGCCGGCCATATGGTCGTAACACGTGCGCGCAAATCGCAGCTTGGCCGGAGTCCTTCTCTGGACGCTCGGCTGCTTCGCCGCAAGCCCCATAATCGATTCCAGGGTTTCCGCCACCTCGGGGCTGGCGATGCGAAAGTAGCGATGCCGTCCCTGAGGCACGCACTCGATCATCCCTTGCTCCACCAGGACTCGCAGGTGTGCGCTCGCCGTCGATGCCGATACGCCGCCCACAAGACTCATTTCCGTCGCCGTGTAGGCGCGCCCGTCCATCAGCGCGCAAAGCATCCGCGCCCGCGTTCGATCCGCAACCGCGCT
>DATLKS010000472.1:0-2571 GCA_035538255.1 Terriglobales bacterium | reverse complement strand
GGTCGCTGCGGATTCGTGACGAACGATCCGTTTACCACAGTTTGCGCGCTACGGGATGAACATACCGGATGAAGGAGCTCGTGCTGCAAGTTAACAGAAATTGATAAGCATAGAAGGAGAGCATCAATGAAAAGTGTTTTTCGCTTTGCAGTATTTGCGACACTGTTGGCGGCGTTACTTTCGCAGGCTGAGGCGGAGGAGCGGACTTATAAATCCGTAAATGTGGATGTGCCGTTCAAGTTCAATGTGGGCCAGAGGTCGTTCCATCCCGGCTACTATCAATTCCTGTTTGTGGGCACGAACCTGATGGCAGTGCGGGATGCGCATGCGCGTATCGTCGCTTCGCTGGTAACCAGGTATGTCGAAACAGGAACTCCCGCGCCAGCTACAAAATTGGTATTCCACCCTGAGAAGAAGCACCTTTATCTTGCTCAGATCAAGATTCGGGACCAAAGCCGGATTTTGGAAATACTAGGAGAGGAGTTGGCGATTTATCCGTCCACCCCTCCCACTCCGGCACCGCCGGAAATTTTTTCGTTCACTGATCGACGAATGGGTCCGCGGCTGAGACCGTAATGGCCCAGTCAAAAGACGGAAGTGGAAATCAACCATCATCCATATGCGCGCAAGTGAAACCCTACGACTGCTGATCGATCGGATTAACACGCCGATAGGTAAGATGTTGATCGTGTCGGATCTCGAGGGAAACTTGCGCGCTGTGGATTGGGTCGAATACGAAACACGCATGCAGCGCTTGTTGCGGCTTCACTACGGTAAAGATGGGTTTCAGCTCGAAACGGCTCGCAATCCAAATGGCCTGGCGGACGCAATCAGCAGCTACTTTGCTGGAGAGCTGACGAAGATAGATACGTTAGCAGTGCGAACAGCCAGCACCCCCTTTCAGCGTGAGGTCTGGAGCGCGTTGCGCAAGATTCCTTGTGGCGCCACGATTTCCTATTCGAAGCTGGCGGAGCGAATCTGCCGGCCTGCTGCCGTGAGAGCTGTTGGGCTGGCGAACGGTTCAAATCCCGTTGGAGTTGTGGTGCCTTGCCATCGAGTAGTCGGAGCTAACGGTTCGCTCACCGGCTATGGGGGTGGCATCGAGCGCAAGCTCTGGCTTCTACGACATGAAGGCTCTGCCGCGCCTGTGAACAAGTTTTTCTCCTAAAGCCGCTGTCTGCTTAGGAGGATTGAACAGGACAAACTCGGCTTCCGATGCTCATCAGTCGAATTCGTTTGACTCTGATTCGTGAACCGTAGTAGCACCGAAAGATGGGAAAGTGCGAACAGGAGAACAATGAGTGGCGAAAATCGTCCTGTACGATTGGTGAGTCCAGATACGCTGTTAATTCGCTGTTATTCGCTGTTCCGCTGACGGAACGTGGTTGCACCAGATCTGCCAAGTGCTTGCCCGGCGAAGTACTTACAGGATTTTTTTCGCTGGTTGCGGACGCAATTTCTGAACGTTCCCTGTTAATACCCTCTTATTTTCGCTGTTCCGTCAGAAACAGCGAATCAGCACCGCGAAACTTTCTTGAACTATTTCTAACCTGATCGTTCTTCACTCATGAGACGTAGCATGGGTGCTTTTGAGCGATTCATTCCCGGCGTCATGTCTGTCGATGTGGTGGAAACGAGGGCTCGTTGCGTGATCGATCGAGCGGTCGCGCCCGAGGTCGAGTCGCTGGTTCGCGAGCATGCGCGCCTGGTGTTTCGCATCGCTTATTCCGTCGTCCGCAACCATGCTGATGCCGAGGATGTCGTGCAGGAAGTGTTTCTGCGCGTCGCCAAACATGGGGCACAAGGAATTGACGATCCGAAGGCTTGGATTTCGCGCATCGCGTGGCGCGTGTCGGTGGACCGCTTTCGCGCTGTCGGCCGCGCTGATCAGGAGGAGTTCGACGAGCGTGTTCACGCGCCGTTTCGATATGTACCCGGGGCCGAGCGAGAGGCGATTTCGCGCGAGACGATTGCGCTGCTCGATCGTTTGATCGCAGCGCTTCCCAGGAAAGAACGCGACGCGCTTCTGCTTACAACGGTAGACGAACTGAGCGGTGCAGAAGCGGCCAAGGTACTCGGCACGAGCGAAACGTCGGTGCGGGCGCGGGTCTTCCGAGCGCGTCAAAAGCTGGCGGAGAAGCTGCAGAAGGTTACAGGTGAGAGCTATGGACGCTGAAAGCAAAAACGTTCAGCAAGAGAACTTTGATCGCTGGTTAGATGCAGCGCTGCACGCGCGAGCCGATGCGGAACCGCGCATGGGACTCGAAGATCGCGTGCTTGCGCGGCTCGCAGCCGATCCTCCACGCAAGTTTGTCTGGTGGCCGGCGAGCGCTCTGGCGGCCGCCGTGGCAGGTCTCGTGATCACAATTGCCATCGTCCTGCTGCAGATACGTCAGCCGGAACAGACAATTGCAGATCACAAAGTGCAGCAACCTAATTCAATCGCTGTGAATAGCGCGTCGGTGCAATCAAAGTCAGCGTCGAACACCGTGGCCGTTTATAGCCGCAGACACCCTACCAAAGAAGACGCAGCATGCTGCGTCGATACCAAGGCCATGGCCCGCCGTGAGC
>DATLKS010000471.1:0-11349 GCA_035538255.1 Terriglobales bacterium | reverse complement strand
CAGAGTCATAGCAACTGGCATACAAGCGTCAGCGTCTAATTCAGATACCAGATTGGCACCAATGCCAGCACCCTACTACAGCATTATTGTCCCTGCGTTCAACGAGGCCGAGCGCATTGCCGCCAGTCTTCAGCACATCCTGGATTACATCGCCGAATCGCAATGGTCGGCGGAAATCATTGTGGTTAATGATGGATCGAGCGACAACACTGCTGCAGTAGTGCAGGAATTCTCGCGCAGCAATCCCATGATTCGCATGTTGGAGAATCCCGGGAATCGCGGCAAGGGCTACAGTGTCCGCAATGGGATGATGAACTCATCCGGCCAGATTCTACTGTTTACCGACGCCGATCTTTCCTCGCCAATCGAGGAAGCTGAGAAGTTGTTTGCCGTGATTGAGCGCGGTGACGCAGACGTCGCCATCGGCTCTCGGTATTTGCAGAGCGAACTGCAGACGCGCAAGCAGCCTTTGCATCGCCGCATGATGGGACGCGCCTTCAATCTGGCCCTCAAAACCATTTTGGGCCTCTCGTATGTGGACACGCAATGCGGCTTCAAGGCTTTCAGCCGCAAGGCTGTGAGCACTATCTTTCCTCATATGAAAATCCAGCGCTGGGGATTCGATCCGGAAATTCTCTTCCTGGCGAGACGCTATGGTGTGCGTGTCGCTGAAGTGCCGGTTTCCTGGGCGCATGATCATCGCTCCAAGATCAGCCCACTTAGAGATGGCACACGGATGCTGACAGAACTGATGCGGATCCGCCTGAATTCCATCGGTGGCAAGTACGTCACAGCCTCTGCGCAGGCTCGTATTGTCACCAAAACTGCCTGATTGCCGCATCAATACAAAAGCCCGCTTCGAGCGGGCCTTATCATTTTACTTAGAGCGCAATTTACGACGCTGCGGCAGCGGCCATCCGGACCGGTCGCTTCGGCAGGACATTTATGCCTGTGTCCTTGTCGAAGAGCAGATTCATGGTTTGCGAGCACGGTCCACAAAGCCAGAAATGCTCGACCTTTCGACCGGGCTTGCGTGCCGCAATCAAAAAGGGGACCTTGCTCCCATCAGTCAGCTCGATCGTCTCTTCTGAGGTAACCGACGGCGTTATTTCTACCTCAACTCTGAAGATCTTTCCTTCACGCAGGTAATGGAATGGAGTGGAGCAGCCAGGATTAGCGCATTTCGATACCATGGAGCCCTCTACTTTCAGACGATCTGGGGGGTTTGTCTGTAGTCCGCCTGCTTTCAACGGACCCGGAGTTCAAAGTAGATGCATCCAGAGTCTCTGGAAGTTGTTCTGTGGAAAAATGCCAGAGCAGACTTTCTGAATACGACCTTCTGAATACAACTCAACGCAGTTTACTTCAACTCGGCCCAGCTGTTAACGAAGAAAATTTGAATTTTGTGTATCGCTTCTGCCAATAAGCGCCAGCTACTCTGAAGTGCTCCGGAGCTTGGGCGGAAGCTCTCTTTGTGCCGTGCCCGATTCGCCGCAACCCTAACCCTTACGGCCCCTGCTGCTGAAGCTTAGCTGATTGTGTGTTAAGGCACACGGTCATCGTGGTTTAGTGCCCACACCCCAAGGCTTAATTCTATTTAACTTATTGATACCAAAGGCGACATCGCTTGGTTAGTAGGTTGCTTTTCTCCCGGTGTAACCGACGGGGAGAAGAGGCAATGCAAGCACAGGCGAAGCGGTTCCAGGCAGCAGACAAGCCGGTAGCGCGAGTAGTTGTCACGTTCCTGCTCGCGGCCGTTACCGCACGGCAAGCAAACGCGCAGGCTACATTGACGTCGGCAGCTCAGAATCAGCACAAGCGCAAAGTGGTTATCAGTGTCCTGCATCGCAAGCTGGCTCTGATCGAGAACGGAGCCGTGAAGAAGGTTTACCCGGTAGGTGTCGGAGCGGCTAAGAGTCCCAGCCCAGCGGGGATGTTCGAGGTCAAGAACCGGCTGGTGAAGCCCACCTACTACCACCCGGGCAAGATCATTGCCGCCGGAGCCGACAATCCACTCGGCACGCGCTGGATCGGGCTCAGCAGCAAGGGTTACGGCATTCACGGAACCAACGTCGAGAGTTCAATCGGCAAGGCCGCCTCCCACGGCTGCATCCGCATGCACCGCAAAGATCTGGAGGATCTCTTCGCCAATGTGCAAGTCGGAGATCAGGTAGAGATTCGCACCGCCGCCGATCCTGAACTCGCGTCGATATTCGGCGAAGCACCGAGCGCCGAGTCCGAGAGCGACGGAGTTGTGACTGCCTCGACGGGCAGCGACACACAGAGCGATCTGCGGTAGCCACTGCCGGAATAACCGCCAGGCTTGCGATTGATGGCGGTGGGAACGGATCGCGAGGTTGAGAGCAGTTTGAAGACCAGGCTTAGCAGCTTCGAAGCTAGCAGCTTAGGAGCTTTATTTAGGAGGACAAGGCAATGGAACTCACTGGAATGCTGGCAATCGCAGGAGTGTTCACCGGATCGGTGCTGGTGGCGCTCTTCATCGGAGAAGCGCTGATTACCTGGACGATTTACGCCATGGATGCCGGCGTGAAGCGAGCCGACGCCGCACGTCTCTCCGCTCAGCCGCAGACCAGCGCCAAGCTGCTGAGCGGGCAGCGCGCACGCCTGCAGAGAGTTTGAAGTGGGGACCCCCCTGCCCCGAGTTTTCGGTGGGAGTTCCCGACTTCAGTCGGGGAAGCAAGGCGCTCGAAGCCTTGCAGCAATGGAAGCAAAAAGAGGATTGCGCTTTAGCGCTGGCGTGCCAAAGCGCCCGCCTCTAAAGCGTTCTTCAAAATCGCGATTGCGCTTTTCACCGGATTAGTCCGGCTGCCCCGACTAAAAGTCGGGGGCTCCCACCGAACAGAAAGAGTTGGTTTTAGAAGGAGAAGCCCATGTTGCTGTTGAAATTCTTGCTCATCACAGCCGGCAATACACTGCTGCTCGCTGCCACACTCGTGATTGGCTACGACGTTTACAATTACATTCGCGCTCGTCGGCGGATTCAGGCTGCTGAGAGCGGAACGGAAAAGCTCACCGAACCTGAACTCAAACTGCGCACCCGCCTCGCGGGCATCACCTGCGGGGCAGGGCTCCTGTTGTTACTGCTGGCAACTACTTTCGACGTCGTGCCCGCAGGACACGCCGCTGTTCGCGTGAGTCAGATTTCTGGGACCGAACAGACCACGCTATATCCGGGGATTCACTTCAAGTCCCCTTTTGACATTTTCGCGATCTATGACACACGCACGCATATGATGACGACCGGAAACGTCGATCAGAGCCTCGAAGGGGAAAAACCAAAACGGCACGAGACTCTCAACGTGACTGCGACCGAAGGTCTGACGATCGGACTCGCCATCACTGTTCGTTACAAGCTGGATCCGAATCGCCTCGCTTATATCCACAACAATCTGCCTTCTGACATCGACACCGAAGTTGTGCCTCCGGTCGTCGCCACAGTCTTCCGCGAGATAGTGCCGAACTACACTATTCGCGATGTATTCGCGCGCCGCCGCGAGGAGATCCGCAAAGCTGCCGCCGAGCAGATCACACAAAAGCTAAAGCGCGATGGAGTCACGGTTGAGGAAGTGATGTTGCGCGATATCGTCCTTCCTCCTGACTATGCGCGCGGACTCGAAGGCTTAATCGAAAAGGAACAGGAAGACGAAGGCCTCACGGTCCAGACGGAAATCGAAAAGAAACAGGTCCAGATCGCGCAATATCAGGCTGAAGCCCAGAAGGTGCGCACGGTGAAGCAAGCCGAAGCCGGTGCCCAGGTCCGGGTCCTTCAGGCCAAGGCAGAATCCGGCGCGATGCAATACACGCTTCCTCTAAAAGAAAAGCAGATCCAGCAAACCAAGCTGGAAGCGGAAGCGCGCAAGCAAGCCACGATCCAGAACGCGGAAGCGGAGGCGCAAGCCAAAGTCATCGACAGCAAGGCTGAGCAGGAACGTCGGCAGTTGCTCGCATCGGCAGAGGCAAATCGCATTCGCGTAGTAGCCGCCGCGGACAAGGAGCGATTACAGGGAGAGGCGCTTGCGCTCAAGTCGAATCCGCTGCTGATCAACAAGATCGTTGCCGAAAAGCTGTCGGACAAGATCCAGGTAATGATGGTGCCCTCCGACGGCAAATTCTTTTTCGCCAACGACGTGCTGAGAGCGCCACAGATATTCCAGCAGCAAGGTGATGATGCGCCCGTACGGCCGGGACATCCGGGTGGAGGCCAGTAAGCAACGGTCTGTTGGTTGTCACACCTTGTTGTTGTGAAGCTGGACCGATCACGCAATAATTTTGTCATGCTGAGCGCCTGCAAGTTGGCGCGAAGGACCGTGCGGTTGCTTTTGGTGTTGGGTTGATTTTGATTTTTTCTGCAGTCAACGAAAGCAACAGCAACACAAAACGCAAGGTCCTTCGCGCTAAAAGCAGGCGCTCAGGATGAGCCTTGACAGATTCCGGCATGAGGCCTGACCAGGACATGACGTCTCACTGCCAAATGATTTTAGGAAACTGCCCGTGCGGCAACTTCGTAGCACAATCAGGGTTGAACTGAGCGGTATTCAGGAGGCAATCGGACTCGTGCGTTCCAAAGTCTTCTTTGTAGCATTTGCCGTAGCAGTGCTTCTGACGATCACGCTCGCGTCGGCACAGCAGCATCAGGACCAGTCACCGAAGACGCAGAGCATGTCGTCGAGCGATGGCATGACTATGCAGCATGATGATCCATCACGTGAGCAGGAGATGAACGCGGCAACGCAGATGATGAGTTCACATCACATGGATATGGGGCCGCACATGAAGATGACCGAGCTGCGGCCCGTGCAGCCGGGCGATCAGGAAAAAGCGGAGCGGGTGGTCGAAGAGGCGCGGCGGGTGATAGAGAAGTATCAGGACTACCATGCCGCCCTGAATGATGGATTCAAGATCTTCCTGCCTAATGTCCCGCAGCAGCAATACCACTTCACCAACTACTGGTACGGATTCGAAGCGGCGTTCCGGTTCAATCCAGAACATCCAACCTCTCTGCTGTACGACAAAACTCCCGAGGGCTATAAGCTCGCCGGCGTGATGTACACGGCTCCGGCCAAGGCAGATGAGAACGAGCTGAATGACCGCATTCCGCTAAGCGTCGCGCAATGGCACGAGCACATTAACTTCTGCTTCCCACCCAAAGAACGCAATGCAGAGATGTGGCAGAAGAATCCGAAGTTCGGTATGGCAGGATCTATCTCAACCAAAGAAGCGTGCGACGAGGCCGGCGGCAAGTTCGTTCCGCTTCTCTTCGGCTGGATGGTGCACCTGTACCCAAATGAGAAAGACATGTGGGCCACGGGACCGGGGATGCATCACGAACACTGAAGACAAGCTTCGAGGCTGAGGAGTCTCCGAAGCCGCGAAGCTTCGCACAGCTGATACCGTGGCAAGTCATCTGCCTTGCTCGAAGCTTCGGCCGACGCGCTTCCCGATATTGCACAGCACTTCATAAGGAATCGTGTCCAGCAAATCCGCCATATCTGATGCCGTTAATCTGCGCTGACCTTGCTGACCGATCAGCACGACCTCATCGCCGATCTGCGCGCTGGGAACACCGGTTATGTCGATGGTAGTCACGTCCATGGAAACTTTGCCTGCTATCGGTGCGAATTCCCCGCGCGCGAGCACGCGTCCGCGATTGGAGAGGCCGCGGCTCAGGCCATCGCCGTAGCCGACGGCAAGCGTCGCGATTCTGGCCGGCGCCGACGTTACATAGGTGCGGTTGTAGCCTACTCCCTGCCTGGCTCCAACCTCGCGCAGGTCGATGATCCGCGTTTTCCATGAAAGCACCGGCCTTACGAGCAGATCGCGAGTGTTCGGCTTCTCTCCGGCAGCGGTCACGAAGGGCAAAGAGTATCCATACAGTGCAATTCCGGGACGAACCAGTACGGTTGCGCGCGTGCCCTTCTGGGCCAAGCTGTTCCATGCTGCTTTGTGCGCTACGATAGCCGCGCTGTTCGCCAGATGCAGGCAGGCAGGACGTATGCCAGCGGCTGCGAGCTGCTGAAGCGCCTGTTGGTATGCGGCGGTCTGATCTTCCACGTCCGCTGCATCGACTACTTCTGCTGAAGCAAGATGCGAATGCAGTCCCTCAATGCAGATGCGCTTCGCTTTTCGTGCTGCCTCCAGCACCACGGCCAGGCGATGCGGCTGCACCCCCTGCCGCGACATGCCCGTGTCGACTTCAATGTGAACTGGAAAACCATTTCTGCCCAGCTTCTCTGCTGCGACGTTCAGCTCGGCAATCTGTTCTGCGTTCCACACTGCGGGAGTGAGATTATGTTCGACAATAGCTTCGCTTTCGCCTCGCCACATCCCGCTCATGAGGAGAATGCGTCCGGCAGTGCCGGCGCGCCGCAGTTCCAGACCCTCGTCGGTACAAGTTACGCCAAACCATTTGGCTCCCGCCAACTCCAAAGCGCGCGCGCACTCCGTGGCGCCATGTCCATAGGCATCGCATTTGACCACCGCGCAGACGGTCGCGTACGGCGCAACGAAGTCGCGGATCAGAGTGAAATTGTGAGCGAGTGCAGGAAGCGAGACTTCGGCCCACGTGGGTCGCGTCGGCATGGATTCAGGATAACAAGTGGCTTTCGGCGTTCGGCCTCGGTAAGACAGGCGCCGATTATGTATGTCTCGGCACATTCATGGAGTTGGCATCAACCGGTGCTCTCCGTTTGTCGATTGCCGAGCGCCGACAGCCTAATCTTCCAGCTTCTTTAGCCGCCGACTCTCAGCCAGCAGTGCCATGTTATGGCTGAGGTTTTGGAGGGTGATGATACCGATCAGCCGCTGCTGATCGACCACAGGAAGCATGGTCAGACCACGGGTGGTGATTTTGCGAAAGGCAGTTGCAAGCGACTCGCCCTTGTGGCACACCTCGACCACGCGGTTCATGATGGACTGCACGTATCCGTTGCCCTCCGAACGGATGGCATCGACGATCTTCTGCCGCGAGACGGTGCCGACTAAGTCTCCGCTGCGAACAACGGGGAAATCATCCTGCAGGGTGTGGAGTGCTTTCTCCAAAGCGTCCTGCAGCGTGTCAGCGGGCGAGAGAACGGAGAAGTCGGTGAGCATGATCTCCTCCATGCGCACGCTGGAGACGACCGATTGAAAAAGCAGGCTGCGGTCCTCGAGATGCGCAGCGACGAAAATGCAGAGGCCCACAAGCATTGCCCAAACGTTGCCGGCAATAAGTCCCATTACCGTGAGCAGCATTGAGAATCCCTGGCCGTAGCTTACGGATTTGCGCGTCGCCTCCTGCCACGGATCGGGGACATCGGAGCCGGTGTTCTGCGCTAACCAGACGCGCAGCACGCGTCCGGCTGCCAGCGGATATGCAGGAATCAAGTTAAGGAAGCCGAGTCCACCAGTAATCCAAACGATGCTGCGAGTCAGGTGAGCGGAGTGGATGTACGGAGCAGCGAATATGTCTACTCCTGCAAAGCTGCTAACCAGTACCGCTCCGATTGCCGCAAGTAGCAGAGTTGCAACTGGTCCGGCCAGCGCCGCACGTGCTTCCTGTGCCAACGACGTGTGTTTTTCCGCTGAGCGATCCGAGGTTTCGCCGAGGATCACGCCACCAATCGGAAGCAGAACGAGACGTTGGAGTTTGTCGCGCTTTGTCGGAGTGAAAAACGCTCTCGCAGCTTCGTGCACGGCGACGGCCATCAGCACCGCAAAAAACAGCGCCACTCCACGAACGCCCGAAACCCGAGCCTTCATAGTCTGTGTAACCAGGAGCGCCAGTAGAAGAAAAAACGTGAGATGAAGCCGCACCTCGATCCCAAAGACTTTCCCCAGCGGAATGGACCATGCGCGCATCAGGCGAAAAGAAGAAAGAGCCACTCTTGATTGTAGAAAATCAGTTCAGGTTCTGTACATTGGAAGCACTCAGCCGTCAGCACTCAGCCGTCAGCCAACGACCAGTACGGGTTTCTAACAGATGTCGTCGAAAGCCTATTGGCGAGCCAAAAAACGTCGACTGTCCATTCTGTTTCATGGCTGAATGCTGAGTGCTGACGGCTGACTGCTGCTTTTATGCGTATCATCGCTGGCCAATACCGCAGCCGTAAGCTGGGCGCGCCGCCGGGAGTGGCCACACGTCCGACTTCCGATCGTCTGCGCGAGACGCTTTTCAACGTGATAGGTGTTGCCGTGGCAGACAGCGTGTGGCTCGATCTGTTTGCGGGATCCGGCGCGGTCGGCATCGAGGCATTGAGCCGTGGAGCGCGCATGGTCTATTTCGTTGAGAACAGCAGTCGCGCGGTAAAGACGATTCGCTCGAATTTAGGCAGTTTGTCGATCACTGGAGGCTATGAGGTACAGGATCGCGATGTCGTGCAGGCACTTCGCGGGCTCGATGCTGCCGCAGTCGTGTGCGACTTCTGCTTTCTCGATCCTCCTTACGCGGATTCCGGAGCCTATGAGCAGGCGTTAGGATTTTTGTCTCAATCGCGTTTGCTCACCTCCAAAAGCCTGGTCATCGCCGAACATGACAAACGCTCCGATCTGCTTGGCAGATACGGAGCGCTTCAGCGTTTCCGAAAGCTGCAACAGGGGGATGCGGTATTGAGCTTTTACCGCCTAGAGTAGGGTGATGATCCCTGTAATACGTCTGATCTGGACGATCCGTGTCATGTTTGGGTTTGCACTTACATCAACAGCTCGCGAGTGCGATTCGCGATTGGGTGCTGCATAACGTCGAGCTCGTTCTTCACCATGTTGAGACCGCACACGCAGTCCTCAAACTGGTTTGAGAGCTTAGCGAACAGCGGAGCGGCGCCTGCATATTCGAATACATCGAACTGAGAGACGATGTAGTAGCTCTCTTTTCCTGCCTTGATGAAGTCGACGAGACTTTCCAGCCGCTGGCGGCGCAGACGGTAACGGTTGATGCTCTCAGGGAACATGCCGGCGAAGAACAAGGTGTAATCGCCAATATGTTTGCGAACTTCGCGTTCACGATCGAACGAGGCAGCAGGGCCGAATACAGGATCGGATTCAAGCAGCATCTCGCCTACGTCCGACAGCCGACTTCCAGCGGCATTGCGGATCTTGTAGAGCTCCTCTGACTGGCAGAAGATCGCCAGCATCTCGGAAACGTATGCCGTCAAATCGCCGTCCCTGACCCCAATAGTCGACGCGAACGTCTGGGTCACCAAACCTTGAAAGAAATCCTGCAACACCTTCGATCCTGAGTTCACCTGTACTCCTCCCTGTCTGCAGCACTCTCGCGAGTAGCTGTGAAGACTACGGTTCAATTCGCTGAAGGAAGTATCTACTACTGAGAACACTACTTACATCGACAGGTTTTCCAGCGCAATAACAATTCGTTCACGTCCTAAAGTTTATTAGCACTGTGACGGTGCGAGCGCCAATTCGGAACCGCCAGCGAAGTGGTAGATATGGTGCGAGTTGTGCATTCATCGTTTGCTGGACGTGTAAAATGGCGGGCCACAAAGATGAAGCGCACTAATTACTCAAGTGGTACCCGTTGGGAACCTGTCATTGGCTACTCGCGAGCCGTGAGAGTGGGCCGGCAAATATGGATCTCCGGCACAACCGCCACCGACGAATCTGGAGAAATCGTCGGTGTCGGCGATGCTCAGGCGCAGGCCCGGCAGACAATCCTGAATATCGAACGCGCGCTGCACAAAGCCGGGGCTTCGCTCAAAGACGTGGTGCGCACGCGCATGTTCGTGGTGCGCAACGAAGATGGCGAAGCGGTGACACTGGTTCACGGCGAGTTCTTCGGCAAGGTTCGTCCAGCAACATCGCTGCTGGTGATTCATTCTTTGCTTGATTCCCGAATGCTCGTAGAAATCGAAGCCGAAGCCATTCTTCCTGATGATCCGGAGGAGAGGTGATGGACACAATCCAGATTGGACTTGCGTCGGTGCTGCTGGTGGGAGCGGTCATCGCGCAGACGATTCCCGCAACAACCGGCACCATGGGCACTCATGCAACCGCAGAGGCGAAGACAATTGTGATCCGCGCCGGCTCGCTGATCGACGGCATCAGTGCGCAGCCGAAGCGGAACCAGGTGGTTGTAGTCCGCGGCAATCGCATCGTGAGCGTCGGAGATGCAGCTCCGGTACAAGCCCCGCCGGACGCGCAGGTGATCGATCTCAGCTCCGCGACGGTTTTGCCGGGGTTGATTGACACGCATACACACATTTTTCTTCAGGGAGAAGATCCAGCCGAAGGCGGATATGACATTCAGTTGCTGAAGTATCCAGCCTCTTTCCGCGTCGCCCGGGCGACGGTCTCGGTGCGCCGCGCACTTGAGCAAGGCTTCACCACACTACGGGATCTTGAGACTGAAGGCGCTGGTTACGGTGATGTGGGTATCAAGAAAGCGATTGAAGCCGGATATATTCCCGGTCCGCGGATGTTTGTGGTCACGCGAGCGATCTCAACGACAGGCGGATATCCACTTGAGGGCTATGCGCCCGAGATCACGGTTCCCAAAGGCGCGCAGCTAATCGACGGTCCGATCGAAGCGCGCAAAGCTGCCCGCGAGCAGCTCGACAATGGCGCTGATTGGATCAAGGTCTACATGACGCATCGCTCATGGGTGGATGACAAAGGCAATCTCATCTCGCAGCCGACGCTCACGGTCGAGGAGCTCAGGGCGATCGTCGATGAGACGCATGGCTGGCGCAAACACGTCGCATGCCATGCCTATAACGGCATTGGCTTGCAACGCGCACTCGATGGCGGGTGCGATTCCATTGAGCACGGACTCGAAATCACTGACGCGCAGATCGCGCAGATGGTGAAACAGGCTACGTGGTACGTTCCAACGCTATCGGTCTACTACTATGATTGGGCGCCGGAGAATACCGATGAAGGTCGCCGCGACCGTAAGCGCGCCGCAGTGCATGGCGCATCTTTCAACAAGGCTCTTAAGGCTGGGGTGAAAATCGCCTTCGGCACCGACATCGGCGGAATTCCCTGGACAGACCCCATCGCACAAGAGTTCGCTCGTGAAGTGGAATTCGGAATGACGCCGATGCAGGCGATCCAGACCTCCACGTCTCGGGCTGCTGAGCTGCTGGAGATGCAAGGCAAGATCGGCGTAATCGCGCCCGGCGCTTATGCTGACGTGATCGCAGTGGCAGATGATCCCCTGCGCGACGTAAACGTGCTCAAGAATGTGACCTTCGTGATGAAGGATGGTCAGGTGTTCAAATCGTCATCGCAGGCGCGATGATAGAGTGAATTTGCGCCGACTTCTATCTCAATTCTGAACCTTCCCTCATGGCTCCATCAAGAAAACTGCGCATAGGCGTGCTCTTCGGGGGTCGCAGT
>DATLKS010000470.1:0-3047 GCA_035538255.1 Terriglobales bacterium | reverse complement strand
ATTGGGGCACGAGTTGGATCTTGTCGGATCCTAAGATTAACGGATTGAGATCTTTCTACACCGGATTCGACAACTCGAATTACGCCAAAACTTCCGATGAGTACACTGGCACCAACGGGCAGGTTGGACCGTCGCTCATGTATGGCGGCGACTTCGTCGATACTAGCCAGGCATCGGGTGGAAGTCAGACCTCGGCGATCCTTGCAGAAGTATGCAGGGTAATTCCGAATCCTTCTGCGGACGGGTACTATCCGGTGTATACCGACATAAAGCGCGGCAACGCCGGATACTGCGCCTGGCACAGCTATGGAACCTGCGGTACCACTCCCGTGCAGTTCGCTTTCTTCTTCAATCTGGATGGCGATCCCGGCTGTGACCCGCAGGATACACAAACGCAAAACGCGCAAGGTTTGGCTGCTCTCGCCAATGTGAGCGCGCATGAACTCTCAGAAGCACGTACCGATCCCCGCAACGGCGGTTGGTATGACTCCTCCGGGAATGAAAATGGCGATAAGTGTGCATGGACTTTCAACGTCCCATTCGTGACCTTCTCGAATGGGTCTATCTGGAAAGTGCAAGGCGAGTGGTCGAATGTTGCGTATAACTCAGGAACGGGATATCCGAATAGCTCCGGTCAGCCTGGGTGCTTAGACGGGCACTGATTTGCAAAACAGCTTCGAAAGGCGGCTCGCAAGGGCCGCCTTTTTTCGTCGATTGCGAGTAGAAATCGGTATGGCTGAGCTATGCCCAATAACTCCGATCTAATGCCCTGTACTGGATCGCCTCGGCGATGTGCTTGGACTGAATCCCTGAGGTGCCGTCGAGATCGGCGATGGTGCGGGCCACTTTCAGAATGCGATCATGTGCGCGTGCGCTCAGGCCTTGCTGCTGCATAGCTCGCTCGAGCAGACGCTCACAGTCGCTGGAGAGCTCACAATAGGCGCGGATCTGGCGCGGTCCCATCTGGGCATTGCAGTAGATGCGCTCGCCTGCGGCAGCGAAACGGTTCAATTGAACCTCACGCGCGTGAAGAACGCGGTCGCGTATCGCAGGTGAATCTTCGGGAGCAGTATTGCTGCGCAGCTCCTTGTAATTCACCGCAGGCACATCGATATGAATATCGATGCGGTCCATCAAAGGGCCGGAGATTTTCGAGACATACCGCTGAATCATCTCGATGGTGCACTTGCAAGTATCGCGACTGGCATCGTTGAAGTAGCCGCACGGACAGGGATTCATTGCGGCGACGAGCATGAAGCGTGCCGGAAATGTCAGCGACATGGCCGCGCGAGCAATCGAGACTTGGCCGTCTTCAAGAGGCTGGCGCATCACTTCAAGTACGTTGCGCGGGAACTCCGGCAGTTCATCCAAAAAGAGTACGCCGTTGTGAGCAAGTGAGACCTCGCCGGGGCGGGGAACCATGCCGCCGCCGATGAGTCCGGCATCGGAGATCGTGTGATGCGGTGAGCGGAAGGGACGCACGCCCACAAGCCCCGCTCCAGGTTCGAGCACGCCTGCGACGCTGTGAATCTTTGTCGTTTCCAGCGCTTCTTCGAATGTGAGAGGCGGCAGAATGGTCGGCATGCGCTTGGCGAGCATTGTCTTTCCCGATCCGGGCGGGCCGATCATCAGGATGTTGTGTCCGCCGGCGCTTGCTACTTCAAGAGCACGCTTGCCGGATTGCTGTCCGCGAACTTCTTTGAAATCCACGGTGAACTGCTGCGCCTTGTCGAGCAGTTCGGCTCTGTCCACTTCGACGGGTGAAACCCCGTTGCCGCTATTAATGAGCTGCACCACCTGAATAAGAGAGCGAACCGGATATACCTTGAGGCCTCCGACAACAGCGGCCTCGCGCGCATTGGCTTCAGGCACGATCAGGTTCGTGATCTTGCGCGCGCGGGCTGCGACAGCAATCGGCAGAGCGCCGCGAATTGCCCGGATGCCGCCATCGAGGCTCAATTCGCCAACAAACACATAATCAGGCAATTCAGGCTTCAGCAACGCGTTGTAAGCGCCAAGAATGCCCATGGCCATCGGTAGATCAAATCCTGATCCTTCCTTCTTCATGTCTGCGGGCGCGAGATTAATGGTCACCTTGGTCTGCGGCATCTCGTAGCCGCAATTCTTGAGGGCTGCCTGGATTCGCTGGCGGCTCTCGCGCACCGCCGCATCGGGCAGACCGACAGTCATGAAGTTTTCTTTCTCGCTGCGGTTAGGTGCGATGTCCACTTCTACATCGATGAGGTTAGCGTCGATGCCATACACGGCGGCACTGAGTGTACGAAAGAGCATGGGCGCACGGAGTATAAACCAGAGATCGCCCATACGTGCACTATCCGGCACTACTTTACAATGTGACACTCCTCATGAAGATCTGCCTCACCGCTGCGCGCTTGTTTACTCCGACTGAGGTCATTCCTGATCCCATATTGATCGTCGAGGATGGAATCATCCAGAGCGTCAGTACACGATCGCTCATGGACGTTCCGGCGGGATCAAGGCACATCGAGCTTCGCGATTTGATCATCGCGCCGGGATACATCGACATTCACGTCCACGGCGGCGCCGGGCACGACCTGATGCAGGACGATCCTTCAGGACGCGTGGCGTTCGAGAAAGCAATGGCTCGGCATGGTGTGACGAGCTACGTTGCTACTACCGTTACAGCGTCCATGGATCGGATTCTCGGCGCCCTTGATCGCCTGGGGAATGTGATCTCCGCGGAGGACGCTGAGCATGCCCACGTAGGCGCGCGTCCGCTGGCCATTCATCTCGAAGGACCATTTATCAGCCCCGCGAAGTGCGGTGTGCACCCGACTGAGTATCTGATTGCGCCCACTCCAGAACTTTTCAGCAAAGTTTGGGACGCGAGCGGCGGCACGTTGAAGATCATGACTATCGCACCGGAATTGCCAGGAGCGCCTGAAGTAATTCGGGAGGCTCTGCAGCAAGGTGTGTACACCTGCATCGGGCACTCGAATGCGACTTTCAGCGAGGCGGCAGAAGGAATCGATGCCGGCGCGGTAAGCGCAACGCACACGTTCAAC
>DATLKS010000469.1:0-2379 GCA_035538255.1 Terriglobales bacterium | reverse complement strand
CCACGGTTGCAAATGCTTCAGATGAAAACAAGGACGATGACCGTTTACGAAATTGTGGAACGGTCTTGCAAGAGATTTTGGATGTTCCGGATAACATTCCGCACGATTTGCTGGACAAGGCGGATTGTGTCGTTGTCTTTCCGTCCGTCCTAAAGGCGGCATTCATTGTTGGCGGGAGCTATGGACGAGGCGCAATGTCGTGCCGCAAGGGCGACGACTTCAGAGGGCCTTGGGGCGCGCCTACGATGATGGCTCTCGAGGGTGGCAGCTTCGGCTTTCAGATCGGTGGACAGGCGACTGATTTTGTCTTGCTGGTCATGAATGAAAGTGGCGCCAGAGGCATCCTGGCCAGCAAAGTCAAACTGGGTGGCGACGCTTCCGTGGCCGCAGGCCCGGTCGGTCGCGATGCTTCAGCCGATACCGACGCGACCCTGCGTTCCGAAATCTTGAGCTATTCAAGGACGCGCGGTCTGTTTGCCGGAGTGTCTCTTGAAGGTTCCACGATTCGTCCGGACAATGGCGAAAACCGCCGCCTTTATGGCAAGGAAATCCCTGCGCGGGAGATTGTTCTCTCCGGGACAGTGGCAGTGCCTCCGGCCGCCGAGCAATTGATCTCGACACTGGACGCCAAGACACCGAAGCACAGGACATAAGGTCAATCCAAATTATTGCGGAGCCGGGGGAGTGAATCATGTGGATCGTAAAACTAGCACTGAAGCGGCCATACACGTTCGTGGTACTCGCTATCCTGATTTTTATCCTGGGGGGCCTTGCAATCGTTCGCACCCCCACCGATATCTTTCCGAATATCGACATCCCCGTCGTGAGCATTATCTGGAACTATAACGGACTCGATCCGCAAGATATGTCCGACCGGATCGTTTCTATCACTGAGCGCAATCTGACCACTACGGTCGACAACATCGCGCACATCGAGTCGCAATCCCTTTACGGCATCGCGGTAGTGAAAGTTTTCTTCCAGCCCACGGTCAGTATCGACAAGGCCATCGCCCAGATCACTGCAAACTCGCAAACGCAACTGCGGCAGTTGCCTCTTGGCACAACGCCGCCATTGATCATCACCTACAGTGCCTCGACCGTTCCCATCCTGCAACTCGGGCTGTCCGGCAAGGGGATAGCGGAGCAACAACTGAACGACTATGGCCTCAACTTCATTCGCACTCGGCTGGTCACCGTGGAGGGAGCGGCAGTGCCATATCCTTATGGCGGTAAGCAGCGCCAAGTGCAGGTGGACCTGAATACTGCAGCATTGCAGTCGAAGGGTCTTTCAGCCCTTGACGTTGTCAATGCGATTGCTGCTCAGAATCTGATTCTGCCAACGGGCACATCCAAGATCGGCGTCAAGGAATACAACGTAGATATCTCGAATGCGGCTCCCCAGACCATCGAGCAGCTGAACCGCATCCCGATCAAGACTATCGGCACGACCACCACTTACATCGGCGATGTTGCCTGGGTGCGTGACGGGTTTCCACCGCAAACCAACGTTGTCCGCGTGAACGGTCAACGCGCGACCCTCTTGACCGTGCAAAAAAACGGCAATGCGTCGACGCTAAACATCATTAACGGGATCAAGGCTCTGTTGCCGCAGATCAAGCAAACCGTGCCAGCGGCTCTGGAGATTAAGCCTCTCGCCGACCAGTCCATCTTTGTCAAAGGTGCCATTCAAGGCGTTGTGAAAGAAGCCAGCATTGCCGCCTGCCTTACGGCTCTGATGATTCTCATCTTTCTCGGAAGCTGGCGAAGCACGCTCATCATCGCTGTTTCGATTCCGCTGGCCATTCTTACCTCCATCATCGTTCTAAGCGCGCTCGGCGAAACCATCAATATCATGACCCTGGGCGGACTTGCTCTCGCCGTAGGAATCCTGGTGGACGACGCTACCGTTGAGATCGAAAACATCAATCGAAACATCGCCTTGGGAAAGGAAGTCGAGCAGGCCATCCTCGATGGCGCCCAACAGATTGCTGTGCCGGCGTTTGTCGCGACCCTCTCGATCTGCATTGTGTTCGTCCCGATGTTCCTGCTCTCAGGCGTTGCACGATATTTGTTCGTCCCGCTCGGTGAAGCCGTCGTCTTTGCCATGCTGGCCTCCTATCTGCTCTCGCGCACCGTAGTGCCGACGATGGCAAAGTATCTTTTGCGTGGCCACGAGCATGACGCCGCCAAGGCCGCGGCTTCCCGCAATCCCTTCGTCCGCATGCAGCTTCGCTTTGAGGAAGCCTTCGAACGCTTCCGCGGGAATTACCGTGGATTCCTGGAACGTTGCCTTCATCACCGTCGCGCTTTCCTGATCGCCTTCCTAGCGGCCTGCCTCGGCTCTCTGGCCTTGATCATTCCCTGGCTGGGGCAAGACTT
>DATLKS010000468.1:0-10420 GCA_035538255.1 Terriglobales bacterium | reverse complement strand
GGCGCAAAGGCCTATAACAAATTCTCCTTACCTTCCATACCTCCATGATTAAATCGCTGTAGATGAACAGCGGACCTGACCTCAGCATTAGCTTCTGCGGTATCACGTTCAAGAATCCGATCATCGCTGCGAGCGGGACGTTCGGCTATGGCGTGGAGTTTGAGGACATCGTCACGCTGGAAAAGCTGGGTGGCTTTGTCGTGAAAGGACTCTCGCGGGAGCCGATGGCCGGCAACCCTCCCCCGCGAATGTTCGAGACCGCGGCGGGCATGCTGAACGCAATCGGCTTACAGAACATTGGGGCCGAGGCCTTCCTGCGCGAAAAGCTGCCGATACTCGCCCGCAAGAAGAATCTCGTGATCATCGCCAATATTTTTGGCCACGCGCGCGAAGACTACGAAGCCGTGATTCGCATCCTGAACGAAGGTGAGAATATCTCCGCCTACGAGCTGAATGTTTCCTGCCCAAATACCCGGCAGGGCGGCATCAGCTTTGGGAGCGATCCTCACATGCTCGAGGAAGTTGTTTCTAGCTGCAAGAGGCTGGCGCGGCCACCGCTGATTGTGAAGCTATCTCCTAACGTGACCAGTATCCCCATGATGGCTCGCGTTGCCGAGGAGGCCGGAGCCGACGCCCTGTCCCTGGTTAATACTTTCGTTGCGCTGGCTATCGATCCTGATACTCGCAAGCCACGCATTTCAAACCTGACGGCCGGCCTCTCCGGACCGGCAATCAAACCGATCGCACTGCGCATGGTCTACGAGGCGTCACAGGCAGTGAACATCCCCGTGATCGGTATGGGAGGTATCAGCAGCGGCAGTGACGTAGTCGAGTTCCTGCTCGCCGGCGCTGCAGCGGTGCAGGTTGGGACAGCCAGCTATTTCGATCCTTGTGCCACAGAACACATCGTCGATCAGCTCTATCGCTGGTGCATCGAGCACCGTGTAAAAGATGTGAAGGAGCTGATCGGTGGTCTGAAGGTAGAGGGCTAGCCGTGGCTTGCCATCCGGTGAAAGATACTGAAACAAAAGCACTCTGTGAGTCTTTTCCATACCGATTTCCATAGGCTCAGGCCGTAGCTTCTCCAAGAATTCGGAAATTCCAGAAGGCAAAATGTAATCTTTTGTTAAAGATACGGCTGGCCCGTGATTTGCTTATAGCTGGCATAAGGGAGACACATGAACCAGGAAATTTCGATCTCGTACCGGGCAGTCAAATCGAAGATCTATAAGTTGATTGATGCTTTGGTCGAAGGCGAAAAGAACGAAGCCGAAGTGCAGGAGTCAATCCAGCGCTGGTGGAAGATGGTTCGTCCTGACGATCGTGCCGTCGCGGAGAAATACCTGGCCATGGTATTGCACCGGTCGAATGCTAGCCTGCTTGCGATCCGCGATGGAATCCCCACCTACGAGGCCTTCGAGATCGGACATCAGCATAGCGTGCGTGTCGGAAATCGACAGCCTGCTGCATAGGCTCTCTGCAAAACAAGAACATGGCGGGCAAATAAGCCCGCCTCGCTTTTGCGCTATCCTGCGATTCTGACCGTCGGCTCTTCTTCTCCCATCTGGAGGCGCTCAAGTTCCGCATAGAGTCCCCCTTGCCCGAGTAGCTCGTCGTGAGTACCCCGTTCCACCAGGCGTCCATCCTTAATTACAAAAATCACATCGGCGGCCCGGATTGTCGATAAGCGATGCGCAATAGTGATGACGGTCTTTCCTCGCATGAGCCGGTCGAGGGCTTCGACGACCAGTTTTTCTGCAGCCGCATCAAGCCCAGATGTGGGTTCGTCAAGGATCAAGATCGGTGTATTGCGGATTATGGCTCGTGCAATTGCGACGCGCTGCCGCTGCCCGCCAGAAAGCGTGACCCCGCGTTCTCCGACCACCGTGTTGTAGCCTTCCGGCAGACGATCAACGAATTCTGAGACGTTGGCCAGTTCTGCGGCCCGAAGGATCTCCTTGCGTGTCGCGTTGGGTTTCCCATATGCGATGTTCTGCCAGATCGGCCCGTGAAAGAGTACCGTTTCCTGCAGCACGAAGCTGATCTGCTGACGTACTGAGCGCTGTCGCAGATTGCGGATATCAATGCCGTCAATCTTCACCACGCCTGCAGACGGATCATAGAAACGGGGAATCAGGCTGATGATGGTTGTTTTTCCTGCACCCGTGGGACCAACGAAGGCGGCAACCTGTCCGGGCTCAATGACGAAGCTAAGGTCCTGCAGGATCGCCGAATCCGGAGAGTAGGAAAAATTCACGTGCTCAAATGCAATCCTTCCTTTGAAGCGCGGCGCCGGCTTAGCTTTGGGTAAGTCTTTTACTTCTTTATCAGTCTCAAGAACTTCTTGCACGCGTTCATAACCGACCAGCGCCTTCGAATAGGAGTCGGTCATCTTCGAGAGCTCCTGCATCGGCTTGTACATCTTGCTCAGATACATGACGAAGAGCACGAGTGTTCCGGAGGTAACCTGCATCCGTCCGCCGAACCAGAGCACAAGGCAAGTGCCGATCGCTACAATGATCTGTACAACCGGCGTCAGCTTGGCCTTCAGGCTGCGCGCATGTAAGGCGATCTCAACTCCTTCGAGGCTCTCTTCATCGAGGCGCTTCACCTCATATTCCTCGCGCGAGAAAGCCTTTACAACGCGCATCGATCCGAGCACTTCCTCGATCATTGAGACAATTTCGCTCTCCTTCTTCCGTACTGCGCGCGCAGCCTTCTTGATGCGGCGCGTATACGTGTACACGATGGCAAATAACACCGGAGCAACAGACAGTGCGATTAATGTGAAGCGCCAATTGAGGTAGAGCATGATGGTCACCATGCCCCCCAGTGTGATCAGATTGATGAGCAGTCCCAGCAGTCCAGAAGTGATGAAGGTCTGGATCGAATCGATATCACTGGTCACTGTGCTGATGAGGTCTCCAGTACGTTTCTGGTCGTGGTACGCGAGAGAAAGACGCTGAAGGTGCGAGTACAGGGCAAGACGCAGATCATGCGTGACCCATTGTCCGACGCTGGTAGTTAGATATTTTTCCGCGTAGGAGCAAACCGCATCGAGCGCGGCAATGGCCAGGACAGCCAGGCACGCGAGCTTTAGGATTGCAAGTTTGTCATAGCCGACTGTGGAGTGGACGAAGTGCTCCAGCCAGCCCGAAGCCTTCTTGCCGCTGAACACATAGTCGAGGACGATTTTGAGCGGCCAAGGTTCGAGTAAGTCTGCTGCACTCTCTCCAATTACTGCCAGCAACCCCAGAGCGAGTGCACCCAAATGCGGCCGCAGCAAGGTGCGAATGGTCAACCGCTTGGGTGCGAGAGGCTGGTTCGACAACCCTGCTCTCTGGGCAAACTCGGCTTTGCTGGCCAAAATTCCTCGCTGTTCAGAACAGAAGACTGCTTCTCTGGTTAGATGCAACTGGCGGGAGGTGGGCAGGCCGGCTACTCTGTATCGCGAATTTTGACGCCAGAATTGCCCATACTCGATACGGGTCGCTCATTTCGCGGACTGGTCGGCGCTTACAATAACGACTGCTTTCCGCATGTACTTCGTCTATTCAATCCTGTATACCCTGGCTCTTCTCCTAAGCCTGCCTTACTGGCTTTTGCGCATGATGCGGGACGAGAAATACCGAGCCGGATTACACGAGCGGCTCGGGTCACTTCCAGAGCGGCTCAAGCTCCCGGAAGATCTCCAAAGATCGATTTGGATTCACGCAGTCTCCGTTGGAGAAGTGATCGCGGTGAGCAGACTCATTGCGGCATTGAAGGGCGAGTTCGCGGAAATGCCGGTATTCGTCTCGACGACGACGCTCACAGGTCAGGAACTGGCCCGTGAGCGATTTGGAACAGAGCACGTCTTTTACATGCCGCTCGATCTGCCGTTTGCGGTGAACGCTTTTCTTCGTGCGCTGCGGCCGGCAATGCTAGTGCTGGCTGAGACCGAATTCTGGCCAAACGTTTTGCACCTCGCCAAAGCCAACGGAGCGCAGATTGCTGTGGTGAATGGCCGCATTTCCGATCGTTCACTGGCGGGATATCGGCGCTCTCGATGGCTTTTGCGCCGTGTGCTGGCAAACATAGATCTGTTTCTCGCTCAGACCGAAGCAGACCGCGAGCGACTGATTACGATCGGTGCGCCGGCTGAACGGGTGAGCGTTGCCGGAAATCTCAAGTTCGACGTCAAAGCACCGTCTGAGTCGCCGCTCTCACGTGCCCTGCGACAGCTGCTGATTCGGGATCAACGCACGCTGGTCTTTGGTAGCACAGTTGGAGGCGAAGAAGCTTTACTCATTCCATGCTTCAAGGCGGTCCTCAAAGATTTTCCGCAAGCGCTGATCATTTTGGCTCCACGGCATCCCGAGCGCTTCGACGCTGTCATGGAATTACTGCGATCGAGCGGCGTTAGTTTCTGGAGACGATCCACCTGGAACCTGACGCCGCTGGCAGGTGGAGTCTTGCTGCTTGATACGATCGGAGAATTGGCGTCTGTTTACTCCCTTGGAGACATCGCGTTTGTCGGAGGCTCTCTGGTAGCACGCGGGGGACACAACATCCTTGAGCCGGCGCATTTTGCAAAACCGATCCTCATCGGCCCGCACTACGAAAACTTTCGTGAGATCGTGCGTACTTTTCTTGCCGCAGATGCTGTGCGAGTGGTGAATGCTAACGAGCTGACTGAAGCGGTGTTGCAGCTTCTACGGGAGCCACACGAGGCAGTGCAGCTCGGAGCTCGAGCCTGGGAGGTAGTGGAAGGCGGTCGAGGAAGCACGCAGCGCACGCTCCAAGCCTTGCGCGAGCTGCTCGACAGCGATCGAGCGCACGCAGCCAACGCGAGCGTGCCCCGTCAATGATCGCCGGACGGCTGTATGGATCGATCATCGCGCTGCGCAATTCGCTCTTCGATCACGAGATCCTGCGCCCCCGCAAACTGCGATGGCCTGTGGTGAGTGTGGGCAACATTTCGGTTGGAGGTTCAGGTAAGACTCCATTCGTCATCACACTCGGGCAACTGCTAGCGCAAAAAGGAGTTTCCGTGGATGTCCTTTCGCGCGGATACCGCCGCGTCACTACAGGAGTTCTAACAGTCAGGCGGGACGGCTCTCCGGAGGAGTTCGGCGATGAGCCTCTGTTGATCGCGCGCAAGTTGGGGTGTGCGGTGGTCGTCGGTGAAGACCGGCACGCTGCCGGATTCGAAGCAGAAGATCGCCACTCTCTAGCGGCTTCCAACCGCATGCATCTGCTGGACGATGGTTTTCAACACCGTCAACTTCATCGCGACTTCGATATCGTGCTCCTCAATCGGGAAGATCTCGACGACAAAGTTTTGCCGTCCGGACGCTTGCGCGAGCCACTAACGTCGCTGGCCCGGGCAGATGCGATCGTTGTAGATAAGAATTTTCCCGCTGAACGAGTGCCCGGCGGCGGCTTTCAGGTGTGGCGAACTGAACGCGCGCTGGACATTCCCGAGTTGAACTTCCCAGTGGTTGCGTTCTGCGGCATCGCGCGTCCGCAGCGGTTCTTCTCGGATTTAAGAAACAGTGGAGCCGACGTGCGGGAAGAGATCACGTTTCGCGATCACCATCGGTACACAGAAAGCGATGTCGAGAGGCTCATAAATTCACAAGTCCATTTTCCTGGTTCTCGATTTGTGACGACTGAGAAAGACGCCATAAATCTAGGCGAGCACCTTGCTACATTGGATCCGATCGCAATTTCGATGCGCATGAAACTGGCCGACCCGGAAACAGCGATCAATCACATTCTTCGTACAGTCGCGGAGCGCCGGGCGGCGTAATTTGGAAGCATTTTCCCTTTCGGACTTTTATTTCCCTCTGATCACCGCTCATGCGGTTGTTTGCCGGGCAGCCATTGTGGAACGAACTCAGAGTTCGCCAGCCATCGCATCGGCTCGATGAGTGACTGGATCGCCTCCCTCATGAATCCAAGATCAAGATGTTGGATTTCGTCGTCCGGCTTGTGATAAGTGGGCGGAGTACCCCATCCGCCCGCCGTATGTGCTACGACTCCCTTTAACGCTAGCGGGTAATTGTCGGAGCGCTCAAAGAAATGCTGTTCCGGATAGGGATCATCGCCCAGCAGCGCGCCATGCTCGACCAGCGTCGGACCAAGGTTCGAGCGGTCCCATCCGGTCAGCAGCAGCTTGCCTTTCGGCATTTTCGGATCCTGATTGCCGATCATCTCAAACTCCAGATTGGCGGCGATGCGATCGAGTGGGATCGGCGGATGCTCGCGGAAGTAAGTTGAACCTAGTCCGCCGAGCTCTTCGCTTCCGTAGCACACGAAATATACCGTCCGCTGCGGAGTTGGCCCGGAGGCGAGTGCGTGAGCCAGTTCCATCACCGCCGTTGTACCGGAGGCGTCGTCGTTGGCGCCGTTGTAGATGGAGTCGCCGTTCACAGGCTGTCCGATGCCGAGGTGATCGAGATGAGCTGAGAGAAGAATGACTTTTCCCGTTTCGGGGTTCTTGCCCGGCAACACGCCCACGGCGTTGTAGCTGTAGCGCGAGGTTTGCTTGGTTGGAATTTGGATCGCGATATTGGTTCCATCCGGTAGACGAGAGAGCCGGCTCTCGGCGTTTGACGTGATTTGAATCACGCTGAAGATTTCGCCCATCGCAGTGTCGCTGCCAGAAAGGTGTGGCTGGATCGCCAGTCCTCCATTCGTGTTTGGTCGTGAATTTTGTGGAGAACCTGACCGCAGAACCGCCTTGGCTCCAGCCCGCGTCAGTCGGCGCATCGCGCTGCGTGATTGGCCGCGCAAGTCTCCGCTCAACAAGACGATGGTGCCAGGCTGGAATTGCGCGGTATTGGCATTTTCGGCAGCCACTTTAACGAGTGGTCCGGAAACGCTATCGCCTCCGTTTCTCATCAGCCTGAAGTCTTTCCCCTCTTCTAGAGCGGTGAATCCCGCATTCTGCGGAGTGCTGATTGTGACTCTGCCCTGGATCACAGGCTGAACCAATTCGAGTCGCTGAATGTAAGTCCCGTCGGGCAGTCCGGGTTTTATTCCAAAGCTCTCAAATTGCGAGGCAACGTAGGTGGCGGCCAGCAGTTCGTCTGGAGTTGCGCTGCCTCGTCCGCGCATCGCATCGCTGGCAAGAAACATCTCGTGGGCATATACCCATTCCTGTTTCACTTGCCAGGTTGAAGAGCTTTGACTTACTGCGGCCGAAGAGATCGTGAGCAGGAGGACGATTCTGAGCCGGTGAGTGTGCCTGAGCATCTGGCAGCAGTATAGGGTACGCTACCTTTCGCCGCCTCAATCAGCGATTTTGCATGAGAAAATTGATGGTGCACCTTTTGCATTTATCCGCGAGCCGGCGGCGATGAGAATCCTGATCGTTCGCCTCAGCGCCATGGGCGACATTATTCATGCCATGCCTGCAGTTGCTGGACTGCGTCACGAGTTCCCGGACGGCCTGGTTGACTGGGCCATAGAAGAGCGCTGGGCACCTCTGCTTAGTGCCCGCGAAGTTCCCGATTCGGACCCCATCACAGAGCCTTCAGCAGAGCACCCGCTGGTGAATCTTGTTCACCGTGTGCACATGCGGCGATGGCGGAAATCGCCGTTTTCCTGGACAACGATATCCGAGATTCGCACTTTGCGAGCCAGACTGCGCCAGATTGGATATGACCACGTGATCGACCTGCAAGGTGCGATTCGTTCAGCGCTGCTGGCGACAGCGAGTGGAGCAAAAGTACGGGCGGGCGCGCGCAATCCCCGCGAGCTTCCCGCGCGCTGGTGGTACAACGTTAAAGCGCACACTCCGGCGCGGCACGTAGTCGAACAGGCCGCCGAAATTGTGTCAGCAGCGTTAGGCCGTGGTATTACTCCTGACATACCGCCGTTCCCGCGTTCAGCAGAAGCTGAGTTGTGGCTGGATAGATTTCTGGCAAGCAAGTCTTCGCCTCAATTCGCTCTGATCAATCCCGGCGCAGGTTGGGGAGCGAAATGCTGGCCTGCTGACCGCTATGCTGCACTCGTGCGGAATTTGGGCGTGCATGGGCTGAAGTCGCTGGTCAACGCCGGCCCGGGCGAGTTGGACCTTGCTGAGCAAGTATGCAGGAGTAATCTTCAATACGCGTCGATAGTTGAATGTTCCCTGCTGCAGTTGATTGCGCTGATGCGCCGAACTTCGTTGTTCGTGGGTGGAGATACTGGTCCTTTGCACCTTGCTTCTGCGCTGAACGTTCCCGTAGTTGCCATCTTCGGTCCAACGGATCCCGCGCGAAACGGTCCCTACGGAGGGCGTTATGTTGTGCTGCGCAGTCCGGAGAGTCAACGCGACCACACGCGACATCGCGAGCCAGAACCAGGATTGTTGAACATAACAGTCGATCAGGTGACCGAAGCTGCGTTGAGTCTGTTGAGGGTCCCGGCATGAATGCTGGCGTCCAATCGCCGGCTATTGCACGAGGTTGGTCAAGAATTGCGCGGCGTATTCGAGTACCGCTGGGCTTCGCTTTTGCTGTCGTATATCTCTGGTTAGCCAGGCCGAGCATCACGATGATTATTGTGGGTTCTGCCGTAGCGTCCGCAGGACTGGCGATCCGCGCAATCGCGTCTGGCCAACTCAAAAAGAACGAATTACTGGCGACGTCAGGACCGTACAGTTATACGCGCAATCCGCTCTATCTTGGCTCGATTGTGATCGGCATTGGATTCGCTCTTGCTGCTCGCAGTGTGTGGATCTGGAGTTTGCTCGCTGCGCTGTTTCTCGCGATTTATGTTCCTGTAATTCGTGGCGAGGAATCTTTTCTTCGATCTAACTTTCCCGATTTTGAGTCGTACGCCCGGCGTGTACCACGGTTGTTGCCGCGTTGGTCAAGTGAGAGCCTTGCGGCCAACTTTTCGCGCGAGCTATACCTGAAACACCGCGAGTACAATGCTTTGATAGGAGCGGCCTTGATGATGCTGGCTATCACTCTCAAGATGTTGATGGTGAAAAGCGCCTGAGCAGCAAACGCAAGCCTGTTGGCCGAATCCGAGGAACAACCCGCGTTCATCGGCCTTGGATTCCTAGTTTGTTGCTTTGTGTGCTTGCCGCTGCCATCGATCTTGGCTCGCAGTCACATCCCTCCTCGGAAGTTCCTCCATCGCAAACCGCCCCCAAAACAGCTTCTAATCCAACCCCAGTGATGATCTCAGGAGCGGTGCGAGTCTATCCTCCGCTGAGAGAGTACAGGTTTCCCGATGGCGAAACCTTCACTTATGCGGTGGATTGGCGTCTGCTGAATGCGGGCAGAACCATGGCGCGCTTTGATACCGTGAATGGAGAGCGGCACGTGGTGGTAAGCGCCGACTCGAGCGGCGCAGTGGCTTTGCTGTACCACGTACACGATCGACTCGAGACCTTCTTCAACCCGCAGTCTAATTGCGCACTTTCTCTCATCAAGCACACTGAAGAAGGCTTCCGTCGTGTTGAGACGAGCGTCCGGTACGATTACTCACGCAAAAAAGCCGTTCTTGACGAGCGCAATGTTCGCGCCAAAAACCAGAAGCACGAAGAAAATGACATTCCCCCGTGTGTGACAAACACAGTTTCCGCCGCTCTTTACGTCGGATCGCAGCCGCTCCAGCCGGGGGTAAAGTTCGTCTTCCCCAGCAGCGATGGAGGTAAAGCTGCCGACATCGAGGTCACAGTAGAGGCGCGAGAGAAGGTGAAAGTAGCGACTGGCTCTTACGATACGGTGCGGGTGGCGGCGGATGCGCTCAACGGTCCACAACAAGGAAAAGGCAAAGTCTGGATTTGGTACTCAGACGACGAACACCGCATCGCGGTGCAAATGCGCCTGCGCGCCTTCTGGGGAACCGTGACCTTCCACCTGCAGCAGATCGGGAATACAACTGCGGAAAAAGCTGGAGAGTAGAAAGTACTCTGCATCGCGGTCACCACCCAGCCGGAGGGCACTGGGAATCTCAACACTACAGCTGAATGTTGACTGGCTACATGCTGAACGTTGACCGGTGAGTGCTTCTACTGCAGCCTGAATCTCTCGTTCAGCAACCGCTGGAAGCGAGGGCGATAGATCAAATCGTAAGCGAGCTCCTTGTCCGGAAACATTGCCAGGGCTGCTGTCTTCGCGTTCGCGATCATCTCAGAAGCCTGTTCCAGCGTGATGTCTTCATCCTGAGCAAGCACTGACATTACCATGTTCATCATCAATTGCAGTCTGCGAATCTTGCGGTTTTCTTCTTCTTGTTCGATTTCGACCTGTGTGCGTTTTTCGGTTTCCTTGTTCTGACCGGTAGGGCTCATCCTTTATGTCTCCCGAAACCTGCACGGGCAAGCTTCGATCCAAACCGCAAGACCGGCGTGCGGAGGGTCCCGGATTTCACGAAGGCTATTTGGCCGATCTTTCCTTGCAGGAGCATTCCTAGATTGGATGGAAATTCAATA
>DATLKS010000467.1:0-1730 GCA_035538255.1 Terriglobales bacterium | reverse complement strand
TGAAACTGTCGAAGGTGATGCCCGAAGGCATGATGTTCCCCTACGACTTCGGCTTCATTCCCGGCACCAAGGCTGAAGACGGCGACCCGCTGGACGTTCTCGTACTCAGCGACGAACCGATGTTCCCGGGTTGCGAGGTGCAATGCCGCCTGGTAGGAGTGATCGAGGCGAAGCAGAAGGAAAAAGGCAAAGAGAATCGCAACGACCGCATCGTCGCGGTGGCTGAGGGTTCGGTGCTCTATGCGGGCATCAAGGAGCTATCGGATCTCGAGCCCGGAGTGCTGAAGCAGATCGAACAGTTCTTCACGAAATACCAGAAGGTGCGCGACATCGAGTTCAAGGTGATCGAAAGAAAAGGCTCCCGCAGCGCGCAACAGCTGGTGCAACGTACCGCGAAGAAAGCGGCCTAAGACGCGTGGTCGTAGTGCGACGGGTGGAAGCGGACACAACTGATTCCCAAAACAACAGCCGATTCTAGTGTCACTAAAAAAGGCGCCGGACTCCGAGTCCGTTACAAAACGGGCATAACTGAAGAGAGTAGAGCGATGTTCGGGAGATTTCGGACATCGCTTTTGTTTTATATGTGCTTAGAGTGCTGTTGGGATTACGTTGTCAGTCCCGCCAGCAGTGGGCTTCCACCAAGCACTTTCATCATTCGCTTCAAGTTGTAAGCCATTGTGGCCAGGCTAATCTCACTTTGTGCGCCCTTGAGACCCCGCAGCAGAAAACGCCCATCTCCCAAGATGTGATATTTCAGCGATGCGAACGGATGTTCTACCGTGGAGCGCCGTAAGCGCATCATGGCGGGGGTGGCCCGTTGGCGCATGCGCTCGAGTGCCGCGTCGTGCAGATGCCGCGTAACGTAGCGTTGCGCCGAAGTTGTGCAGCGCGCTTTCAGCGTGCAGGCTCCGCATGCCTCTGGGGCAGCTGCATACACGACCGCACGGTCGTTCCGCGCGAGCTGTTTGCGCTTCAAACTCTGACCGCCTGGACAGCGAAACGTGTCTGTGGTTTCTTCGTAGTGGAACTCGCGGCGGTCGAATAGTTGCCCATCGCCTTGGTTGTTCACTCCGCGATTGGCAGGCACGTGCGGAAGGATCCCCAGCCGTTCACAGTGTTCGGCTTGCTCCCCATTGGAATATCCTGCATCGGCGATGACTTTGATCGCCTCCGGATTTCCCACGGCCTGCTTAGCCGCTTCGGCCATCGGCAACAAACTGCGTTGATCATTGGCCTCGGTAGTTACTTTTTGCGCCACGATGATTGCGTGCTCGGCATCCACCGCGGTTTGCACGTTGTAGGCCGACACGAAACCTTCCACAGTGCGCATCATCTTCGCTTCTGGTTCCGGATGTTTCTTCAGCTTCTCCAGCGCCATCTGTACCGCACTCGGATCAATCACCATTTCGTCTTGTTCGTCGGCTTTATCCAATTGTTCCAGATAGCGCTTCACTGCCTCCCTTTCGCGCACACTCTTGGCGCTACTTACAGTACGGAACTTGGATCCGTCCACCGCTACCATCTCGCCCTTTACCAACCCTACGGATCGCGCGAACCGCACCAGCTCGGCCCCAGCTTCCGTCACCGCTGCGCTATGTATCCGCCGAAACTCTGCAATGGACTTGTAGTCGGGGCTGTAAGCGCCCCAATAACCACATCACTTCCACATTGCGCTGGCACTCCGCTTCCAGGCGACGTGAAGACCGCACTTGATGCAGATATCCATACAG
>DATLKS010000466.1:0-16747 GCA_035538255.1 Terriglobales bacterium | reverse complement strand
AATTGCCTTTACGGTGGCGGTCATCGTCAACGGCGTCGCCGTGGCACTGAAGAAATATACTTTCTGGGTGGGCCTCTTGGCGCTGCTCCCGCTCGCCTTGCTCCTGTTCACCGGTCTGTACTTGTTCGTGCTGCCGTATGCCAGTAAGTGGCGAACCGGGCGACGCACCGACTGAACGGGCGAGTGATGCATTCAACATTATTCCAATCGATCCCTTTCTTAGCATGAAAACTATTTCAAACGTAACCCTTTCCAAAAAACAACGTGAAGAAATACTCAGATCATTGAAAGCCCGCTTTGAGAAAAACATGAACCGCCATAAAGGTCTTGAATGGGCCAAAGTACAAGCAAAGCTGGAAGCTAATACTGAAAAACTGTGGTCACTCAATGAAATGGAAAGAACCGGCGGTGAACCGGACGTTGTTGGTCTTGATAAAACGACGGGCGAATACATTTTTTGTGATTGTTCAGCGGAAAGCCCTCAAGGCCGCAGAAGTATTTGCTACGACCGTGAAGCGCTGGAATCGAGGAAAGAACACAAACCAGCCAATAACGCGATTGATATGGCAAACGGCATGGGCGTTGAGATTCTGAGTGAAGAACAATATCGAGAGTTGCAGAAACTGGGAAATTTCGACACGAAAACGTCGAGTTGGGTGAAGACACTTTCTGATATCAGAAAACTCGGCGGCGCCCTCTTTTGTGACCGCCGCTACGATACTGTTTTTGTGTATCACAACAGCGCCGAATCTTATTACGCCGCACGGGGTTCCGCGGCTCACTAAGAGTTTGATTTGGCATCGGTCACCTGTGGATTGTTTGAATGCTAAGTCTGGAAGGAGCACGAGGTGTTACAAAAAGCTGAACTCAGCGTCCCAGCTGATTCAGAGAACAACCTCGGAGGCTCCTCAGAGACATATGTGCTTCATCGCAGTCGATGTACACAAGAAGACGATCAGCTATTGCGTGAAGGACGCGGCTGGTCGTGTACAGCAGGAGGGCAAGATTGGATCAACTCGCCGCGAACTGGACGGCTGGATTCGGACTATGCCGCAGCCCCGCACGATCGCCATGGAAGCGACGATCTTCACCGGGTGGATCTATGACCATCTGCTTCCGCATGCCGAGAGGGTGAAGGTGGCGCATCCGCTGATGCTCAGAGCCATTGCCGCGTCCAAGAAGAAGAACGACAAGATCGATGCCGGCAAGATCGCCGACTGTCTGCGGTGTGATTTCCTGCCAGAATGCCACATGGCCTCGACGGAGATCAGGGAGCGACGCCGAAGGCTACGATAGCGCAACCTGGTGATCAAGCAGCTGGTGCAGATGAAGAACCGTGTCTCCGGTCTGCTGATGGAGACCGGTGTCAGCTACAACCAGCAGCGACTGCACCAGGTGGGCTACTTCGCCGAGCTCATGACGAGCAATCAAGAAGTGCACGAGAGCATACGGCCTTTGCTGAAGCTGAGCCGGGACATGATCCGCCGGTCGCAGAAGCTCGATTACGCGCTGGTCAGTTCACTGCAGCGAGATCCAGTACTGAAAGAGCGGCTACGCCGGCTGAGAACTGTTCCGGGCGTGGGTCCGATCACAGCACTGACGTGGGCTCTAGAGATTGGCGATTACACGCGCTTCCCATCGATCAAGCAGGCTATCAGCTACTGCGGCTTGTGCGGCGATGAGAAGAGCTCAGCCGAGAAGGTCATGCGAATGCCGATTTCCAAGCAGAGGAACAAGCATATCCAGCGAGTACTGATCCGAAAATTGACATCGATGCAGGGCCGGATTTTGCGTTTCCGCGCTGACAGCCGATAGCCGAGTGCCGCTTCTTATCCGGTGAAATCCGTGCCCGTAGGGTCCGTCTGATCCGTGTCGTGTTTTGCCGTTGCTTGTAGCTTCGTGGCTCCGCAGTTCTCTGCGCAAACTCAGCGAGAGACTAACTCCTCGTCGTACGCAGGATAGTCCGTGTATCCCCGTTCGTCGCCGCCGTAGAACGTTCTTCTGTCCGGTGGACTCAGCGGCCAGTTGTTTTTGAAACGCGCCGGCAGATCGGGATTGGAGATGAACAGCGTCCCAAATCCGAACAGGTCTGAGAGGTCCTGCTCGAGCATTTGTTCGGCGATTTCTTTTGTCAAGCCGCCGGTCACGATGATGGTTGGACCGAACGCCTGGTGGAATTTGCGAAAGAACGCCTCCGGCACCGCGGGTTCCTTGTCATTCTGGCTGCCGCGGACAATGTGGATGTACACCGCCTTCCGCTCCTTCAGCTCCCCGGCGAGATAGAGAAACGTCTCTTCCACTTTGGGATCGGGCTTCATGTCGTTGAAGCTGCCGTAGGGAGCGATCCTCACTCCAACGCGATCGGAACCAAGCACTCTGGCTACCTTGTCGAAGACTTCGAGCAGAAGCCGCGTGCGGTTCTCCTTCGACTGCGTTCCGTACTCGTCGGTGCGCTCGTTGACCACGGAATTCAGGTGCTGATCGAGGAGGTATCCGTTGGCTGCGTGAATTTCGGCGCCATCGAATCCTGCGGCTTGTATGTTGCGCGCCGCCTGCTCGAAGTCGGCGACGATATGTCTGGTTTGTTCCAGCGTGGCGATCCGAGGAGTGCTGACGGGAAGATAGCCCGGATTTCCGGTCTGATCATAGGCGAAGGACAAGCTGTTTTGCGCGGGCTTCGAAGTGGAGCTTACCGGCGCCTCGCCATTCGGCTGCAGCGTCGCATGCGAGATGCGTCCCACATGCCACATCTGCAAAAAGATCTTGCCGCCGCGCTCGTGCACCGCGCGAACCACTTTCTTCCAGCCTTTGACCTGCTCCTGCGTGTAAATGCCGGGAGTAAACAGATATCCCTGGCCCTGCTTCGAGATCTGCGTCGCCTCGCTGACGATGAGCCCGGCGCTCGCGCGCTGCGCATAGTATTCGGCATTCAGCTCGCGCGGCACGTCTCCCGCACCGGCCCGCGAACGCGTAAGCGGCGCCATCACGATGCGGTTGTTGAGGGTAATAGGTCCAAGAGGATAGCGGTCCAAGAGGCTTTTCTCGCTCATTACAGCCATTAGATTCTCGCGATAGTGCCCCGGATTCCGCCGGACTGCGTCAACAAGAGCTGCTGTTGGGGGACTTCGGAACTGCCGGACTGGAAAACACGTAGCGCGCAGCGCCCTTCAACGCTTATCAAAACGTCCCCGTCAAGTTTTCCCCAACGAGAAAGCAGCGGTATAAGGCCACGGCGGAGGATCATTCGAGTGAAGTGTTTGCGGATACCGAATGGGAATTTCCCGTCTGTCACTAGGTTTTCGTCACTAGGTTTTCCCTCACCAGGTTTCCCAGCTATTTCTCAATTCCAAACACGCACTGAATGGTTGCGCTGATGGTGAGCTTGCCCGGCTGCACGGGTGGTGGCGGTGGCGGCGCAGCGGCGCGCTTGGCGTGGGAGAATATGCCGCCAGTTTCGGAGGTCACCTCCACGGTCTAATTAACCGCAGGAATGTAGGCCATCTCGATCGGCCTCGCTCCCACAAGGTTTCTCACCTCGAGATTTACATATCGCGTTGGACCAAGTTTCTGTTTGCTCTGCTCGAGTGCCGCCGTGGCGCGACCGATGGCGCGGCGCATCGCGTCGGCAACCGCCTTCTGCTTGGCGCTCTCTTCGTTGGCGAGCGAGTAGGTCAGCGAGCGGAAATCGGCGAGGCCGTCCTGCACCGAATCGTCGATGATCGGGCCAACCTTGGAAAAGTCCTGCACCTTGAGCGTCACCTGTCCCTGGACGAGGTATGCCCGCGCGCGCCGCTTGCGGTCACCTTCATCAAAAGGAGTCACCGTAAGCACGCCTGTTTGGATCGCGTCTTTTGTCAAGCCATTGCGCTGCGCGACCGCCACGATGTTGCTCATCGACTGCGACGCCTTGCCGTAAGCCTCTTTGAGCTGCTTCTCCTGGCTTGATATGTCGAAGGTCAGCGTGGCCAGATCAGGATCGGTCTCATAACTTCCTTCGGCCTGCACGATCAGCGTGTCGGCCACAAACTTCACGTCGGAACTGGGCTGCATCTGTGCCGAGGCGGAAAGGCCAATGAAGACTACGGCGAACAAGCTGGTTTTCAGCATGGGCGGAATTATGGCGCGTGGGGGTTGCGCTTGCTCCTCAATTCGCCGGACAGGTGTTCCGAGAGTAAATTGACATTACTTGGCCGGTGGCCCAGATTTTCCTGATTCTCGTCCCGGTTACGCCTCGTCCGTCGCTCCGATTTTTGCCACTCCGATTTCATGTTATTCCAGTAGAGCTTCGAGGGGTGTTACTAATGTTGCTCACATCGACCTTCTAGGTGAGTCTAAAGAGGCTGAATGACAAGGCAAGAAGCGCAGACGCAGCAGATGTTGTTGGGAACGCTCGACATGCTGATTTTGCGGACGCTGATCACCGGGGCGGCGCATGGACATACGATCGCGCATGCCATAGAGCGTACTTCGGAAGACGTGCTCCAGGTGGAGCAAGGCTCTTTGTATCCGGCGCTGCATCGCCTCGAAAACCGGGGCTGGGTGGCGTCTTACTGGGGCACGAGCGAAAACAATCGAAAAGCGAAGTTCTACAAACTTACGGCCGCTGGACGGAAACAGCTTGTAGTCGAGACCAGTCGCTGGCAGCAGCTTGTGAAAGCCATCGGTCGCATTCTCACCGATCCGGTGAGATAGAAAGAGAGTCCCACAATGGGATGGCGTAGATTCTTGCACCGCCGCGAGCAACAGGCGCAATTGGGCCAGGAGATCGAGTCGTACATCGCGCACGAAATCGACGACAACCTTGCCCGCGGAATGTCGCGCTTCGAAGCCGAGCGACAGGCTTATCTGAAGTTTGGCAATCCACAGCGCGTGCTGGAGCAGCAGTGGAGTTGGAACGGTGTTCCCGCGCTCGATGATCTCGCGCGTGATTTGCGCCATGCTGCCCAAACACTCTGGCGCGATCGGGGATTCACCCTCGTCGTCGTGTTGGTGATGGCGATCGGCATCGGCGCTAATACGGCGATGTTCAGCATCGTGCGCTCTGTTCTGCTCAAGCCTCTTCCATTCAGTGATCCGCAACGTTTGATGATGCTTTACGAGCGGATGACTCACGGCAGCTCACAATACAAGTTCAATGTAGTTGCCGGAGGCGTTTTTCAACATTGGCAGAATGAAGCTCCTGGATTCGAGCAGATGGCAGCGTGGGGGGGAAGCGGGTTCAACATTTCGGGCTCTGGCGGACGGTTGCCAGAGAAGATCGAGGGCGTTAAGTGCTCCTGGAATCTGTTCTCTACGCTGGGCGTTCAGCCTGCATATGGCCGCGCTTTCGTCGCTTCTGACGACCAGCCAAATGCTAATGCTGTCGTAATCCTCGGTTGGAGTTTATGGAAGCGGCGTTTCGGAGGGAATCCCTCCATCGTCGGCCAAAACATTCACCTCGATGATCAACCCTGGACGGTAATAGGAGTCATGCCTGCGTGGTTTTCGTATCCAGATCCGGAAACGCAGGTATGGACTTCAATTCGGTACGGGACCACGCCCACCGCGATGAACTCGCTGAACAATCATCAATTCAGAGTTGTAGCGCGGCTCAGACCTGGCGTGACAGCAGAGCAGGGGCTGACGGAACTGGAAACCATTCAAAAGCGTCTCAACCTCGAACATCCGAATACTTTTGCTCTCTCCGATTCGGCAAATCTGACATCGCTGTTGGATGAGATCGTTGTCGATTACAAAACACCTCTGTATTTGCTGCTGGCTGCAACCTCCTGTTTTCTATTGATCGCGTGCCTTAATCTCGCCAATCTCTTTGTCGCCCGCTGCGCCACTCGGCGCAGAGAGCTTGCGATTCGCAGTGCGCTGGGAGGAAGTCGATGGCGGCTGATTCGCGAGCAATTGGCAGAAAGCATAGTGCTCGCAATTTGTGGTGGAACCATTGGCGTTGCCTTTGCCTACGCGGCTTTGGAATGGTTGGTAAGAACACGGCAGGATATCCCGCGTGTCGAAACTATCCACATGGATGGCGGCGTTCTGGCGTTTGCGCTTGCGATTACTTTGCTCAGCGGAATCGGAGCGGGACTACTGCCCATGCTGGGAACAACCAGCACACGCCTGCTGCAAACGCTGCAAGAAGCATCTCGTTCCCTTGGCGGTCAAAGCAAAGCAAAGTTGCGTAAAGCACTTCTCACCGGCGAAGTCGGGCTCACGATGGTTTTGCTGATTTCCGCGGGTCTGTTGCTCAAAAGTTACCAGCGATTGCGCACCGTGGACCTCGGCTGCACGACGCACAACATCCTCACTGAGCGGGTGAGTCTGCCAAAACCAGGTTACGTTGATCCAGCCAAACGTGCGGCATTCTTTGAGCAGACGATGGCCAGCGTGCGTAATCTTCCAGGAGTAAAAGCGGCAGGAATGGTAGCCGGCTCGGTTCCTGGCCAGGGCTATTCCTTCGATGACTCTTTCACCATCGTCGAACATCCGCCACTTCCACCAGGACAGGCATTGCTGGCGATAAAGCGCGCGGCCGATCCAGGCTACTTTTCTGCCATCGGAATTCCGCTGCTCCGTGGACGCACTTTCAACGACAGCGAGCGACTCGATCGGGCTACCTCGGCGATCATCAGCGAGCTTCTGGCGAAGCAATTTTTCCCAAATGAGGACCCAATCGGCAAGCACATGCGTGTCAATTTGACGGACCACCCGGTTGACTACGAAGTAGTAGGCATCGTGGGTGACACGCGGCATCGCATTTCGCAAGAAATCAAGCCTACGATGTACTTTCCTCTGTCTTCGGGAATATTTGGACGCGCGACGATTGTAGTGCGCTCGGATCACGACCCCACAACTCTCGCGTTGCCGGTGCAAAGGGTGATCGCGCAGCTTGATCCTGGTCTTCCTGTTTCCGATGTGCTGACCATGGAGCAGATCATCGGCAACGAAACCTTGAACGCCAGCTTCGACGCCGATCTTGTGCTGGCATTCGCCGCGCTCTCGCTGCTGCTGGCCGCAGTGGGCCTATATGGCGTGCTGGCATATTTGGTGACACAGCGAACGGGAGAGATTGGCGTGCGCGTGGCGCTCGGAGCACAGCGCACGCAGGTGCTGCGCCTGATGCTCGTCGATGGCTTGCGTCCAGCAGCAGTTGGACTATTCGCGGGCCTCGCAGCCGGCGTCGGTGCAGCCAGGCTCATTCGCAATCTGCTCTATGGAGTGAAGCCGCTGGATCCGGCAGTTTATGTGGCAGTAGCTGTATTGCTGATGCTCACGGCTGCCGGAGCGTGCCTGCAGCCGGCCTGGCGAGCCTCCCGGCTCAATCCAGTGGAAGCGCTTCGCACGGAATAGCCGGTCTCAGCAACAGCGGGTGCCTACTGCCGTTTTTCGCAGCCGCGTTTCTCCGCTTCGCTACAATTCTCGTCCTGCAATTCTGCAAAGTTCGGGGGAGACACCGATGCGCTCAAGTCTGCTTCTCGCAGTAATACTTTCGTCCAGTTTCGTTTTGGGACAATCGTCGTCACGTGACACCCACGCGCTGGAATCGATGGCAAAAGAGCCTCGTCAACTACGGCAGGACCTCGTGACAACCACGGTCGCCGCGCACACGCGCAGCGTTACTCTCGATAAATCTGACGAGTTGGTCTCGCGTGTCACTGGAATAACCATAGACATTAAGCAACACGCTAGCGTCAAAACAAAAAAGCCCGTCTTTCCAGAGTTGGCGTAATTCATCGTCGCTCGACCTAAAAAAGTGCTGAAACAGTTTCCTCATTCACGTTTTGTGTGGAATGCTCACGTTCAGTCCGAAGACGAATCTTCACGAATGCGACGCAAGCCGAATCATTCTACTCCCAAGCGACGACGTGAAAATCTGCATGATAAAATCTCGGCCCGCTATGCGCTGGTTGTCACTAATACTGCTTTGCTCGTTCTGCCGGGTGCCCTGCCCTTGATTTTGTTTTCTCTCAATGAACCCACTAGGTGGGCGCCCTACCCTCCGCGGTGTTCGAGGGTGGGGTGCGATGAAGCATACAACCCCGGATTGAGTTTCGATTTGCATCGTTCCGTAAACGGGAACATCAAAGCAGTCCAAGCAAGGCATCACAGGCAGAATGGCAGGTCCTCCCTCCGAAAGTCAGAGGGGAGGGCACCCAGGTGCTACGGTTCGTCAGCCAAAAGCAAAGTGAAGGCTGGGGCACCGGCTGATTGCCGCCTCTTTCATCGCTGCGGTCAGAACTGCACATGAGGACAGAATCAATCAGGCATCGTGGCCGATCAAAGACACTGTGGACACTTCGGTGCGACTAGCGCAGATCGTTTGGAAACGGATCAGCGAGAGAAGTTACGGCAATACGAGCGAACCTGAGCGTACTCAAATCTGATATGGGTATGTAGTCGGGTCCCAATAGAACCGCTCCAACATGACCTTTTCGTTTTGCCATTGACGCACAGCGACCTCGTTCATCTTGTGACGCTTGCCGTTCTTGTATGTAACGTCGTATTCCCATTCTGAATAGGCCCGATCTCCTGAGATGGCAGATCCGATAAGGCGAGCCGTATGAAGCTCAGCAACAGTATCAGCCCACTGGCGAACACGTTCGCGATTCGCTGATTTGCCGCAACATGGGGCAAGAGCATTCTCCTGCATCGTTACATCTTCCGAGTAGAACCTCTCGAACGCGTCGAGAATGTTACCCCGCTGCAATTCTTGATTCAGCGCATCTTCGAGTTCTCGGACTGGCTTCGACATGCGGCAGATTATCTCATCTTCGGAAGTGGCGATCTTCCCATCCCCGATTCAGGCAGAATCGCGAATCGAATACGTGCCCTGCCGGTCCGAACCTAATACGGACACCTGATGCCCGACCTGGCCCGCCAACTATCCTAGCCATTATCTTATGGGCTTGTGCACGCGTGGGCTTGTGCACGCGGTTGGGATTCGCTGATTCGACAACCTCGACTGGTTTGCCTTTGGACATCGCTGCAGAGATAAGACCGAAGCGCGTGTCACGACTGTCAAAGGAATAATCGCGGTTACCAGCTGCCCGCTACCTGCTAGAAGCAACAGCAAAAACCAGACACGGACTGCACGGACCACACGGATCATACGGATCACACGGAGAACCGGCTACCAGCATTCGGCAATCGGCTCTCGGCTAACAGCAACGGCCAAACCAGACATGGACCAACGGACGCCACGGATTGCACGGATAAACGACAGCAGCGAGCGCGGCGGCGAGTGCAGGCGGTAGCATGGACGTGCAATTTCTCAGCTTCCGTGTCTTCCGTGGCTTCTGCGTAGTCCGTGTCGGGTTTTGTTATGTCGGGTCTTCTCTGCTAGCATCGCCCAGCCATGAAGCACGAAGAGCTTACGCAGCGAATCATCGGTGTGTTCTACACGATTTACCACGACCTCGGACATGGCTTTCTGGAGAGCATCTATCAAAAGGCGTTTACCGTCGTCCTGAAAGAACAGGGCTTCACGTTTCAGGAGCAGATGCCGATCCGTATTTCGTATCGCGTGTCGATCTGGGCGAGTTCCGCGCCGATCTGGTGGTGGACTCAATCGTTCTCGTCGAGCTGAAGGCGGTGCAAATGCTCGAATCTGCGCACGAAAAACAGGTGCTGAATTTCTCAAGGCCACGAACATTGAAGTGGGATTGCTTTGCAATTTCGGACCGCGTCCGCAGGTGAAGCGGCTCGTGCTCGACAATGACAGAAAACTCGCACACACAGCGAGTGCGTAAAACCAGACACCGACCACAACCCACCGGCTCTCGGCTAAAAAGCAACAGCAAAACCAGACATTGACTGCACGGAGGCCACGGATGACAGGGATAAGGGAACCGTGGCACGCGACACTACGGGAAATAGAGGTTGGCGACCTTATCGGCGAGATCTTTGGGATTCAGGTCTGCGCGATTGGCTAGTACGACGATTGCCAGGTTCGAATCTGGGAAGCGTTCGATTACGGTTTGAAAGCCGATTGTGCCTCCCGTGTGCCACATGCGCTGATGGCCTCGGTAGCTGTCAAGGTACCAGCCAAAACCATATCCTTCGTTCTCTCTGTCGGAAATCGAAGATTGTCTTGAGATTTTTACCGGAGTCACTGCGGGCTGGAATTCCGACTGGCTGAGCAAGGTGTGCGATTGGAGGGCGTCGTCCCATTTGATTAAGTCGTCGACTGAAGAATAGATTCCGCCGTCGCCCTGGGTCGCCGACGTCGGGCTTTGGTCGGTCTCCAGCCAGACTCCGTTGTCGTTGGTATAGCCGTAGGCGCGATTTGCAACCTGGTTCTTTCCATACTGGAAGACGACCGTCGCCTGCATGTTCAACGGGACGAAGACACGATCGCGCAGAAATTCCCGAAATGGCTGGCCCGAGACTTTGCGGACGATGTCCGCAAGGACTACATAGCCGCCATTGCAGTATTCCCATTTCGATCCTGGAGGAAATTTCGTGCCGCTTTGCTGCTCGAGCAAGGCCAGTACGCCTTCGCCGTCGATCTGCGGGATCGCTTGCCATGGACGGCCTTCATACGGCTTCATCAGCAGGTCTTCATAGTCTTCGAGGCCGGAGGTGTGGTTGAGCAGATTGCGTACGGTGATTTGGCGTCCGTAGGCGGGAAATTCCGGAAAGATGTCGGTGAGGCGATCTTCATAGTGCAGCTTGCCGTCATGGACGAGCAGCATGATGGCCATCGCGGTGAACTGTTTGCTGAACGAGGCAAGCCGGAAGTTTGTGTGGGCATCAATGGGCAGGTTCGAACGCAGGTCGCGCATTCCGTATCCCTGCTCGAAGACGGTGCGATTGTCTTTGCGAACAACCACGGCGAGACCCGGCTCCGTGCTGGAGGTCACGGCGGAGAAGATGGAGTCGATCTGCTTTGCGGTTGGCGCTTGCGCCAGACCGCGTTGGCTGCAAATCAGGATCAGAAGAGATAAGAACAGCGAACTTAGAACTGCGCTGCGTTTGTTCATGTTGTGCCGAGTCGTCGAATCTGAAGCATCCCGCTTGAGCCTGCGTTGCCTAGTGATTTTCAGAAAGAGCGTAAACTGATTCGATAACTCAGGAGAGTTGGTTTTTACGCCTTCACTGACGTTCTCTGCTTTGTGTTGCACGAACGAACAGCAGATCCCCCGGCGCGCACCAGCGGTTTCAACACAATCACTGGCTCGTTGCGCGCCGAGGGATGACAGTGTCCGGAGGGATTGGCATAGAGGGATGACAGTGTCCGGAAGGAATCGGCATAAAAGATCATCTGACTGCAGTCTATAGTCACTCTCAAATGCTTTAGTGCTGCTCCAGCAGCGCCATCTCGCGCTTCGCCCGCGGCCCCCAGTGGGAGGTATTCCGATCCACTGATTTCTCTTGTTTGCCTTCGCCTGTTTCGGGAAGTTTGAACTGCTTGCTGGGAGTGAGTTCTTGTAGCTGATAGGAAGAGCCGATGTCCTGACCATAAACAACCTGCGGAGTTGCCGCCATGCGGTAATACAGCAACTTTCCGACGAACTGACCGTCTTCGAGCAGAATGGGCATATCGTGCGCGCGGACTTCGAGCACGGCCTTGGTGCCGGGAATCTCGCCTTGCGCTCCGTATCCGAAGCCGGGATCGAAGAAGCCGGCATAGTGCACGTGGAACTCTCCCATAGTGGGATCGTAAGCGACCATCTCAGCGGCATGATCGGGAGGCACACGAACTTTCTCTTTGGAAGCCAGCAGGTAGAATTCGTTGGGTTCCAAAATGAGACGGCGATCGCGCGGTTTCCGAATGAACTCCCAGAAGTCCGCCATCTCGTAGTAGCGGATTTTGCTTAGGTCAATGGGTGCGCCGTATTTCTTTGCTTTGTAGGCAACGATGTCCGAGCGCTCGGTGCCTTCCAGGTTCACGGTTACCGAGAGGCCGCGATTGATCGCACTCACGAGCCGGTCTTCACTCTCATAACGCACGAGAAGATCATCTTTTGCCAGCTCGCGCAAAGCGCTGTCGCCGCGCGCCTCGGCCTTTCCACGCACGAAACGCAGCTGGTTGAGCTTCAGTCCCTCGCGGACATACACCGGGAAGCTGCGGGTAACAACCTCAACGTAAAGGTCGCCCGAATATCCTCGCGGCACACGCTCAAATTCCTCGGCATGCTCCGCGATCAGGCGCGTGAAGATGTCGAGCCTTCCGGTCGTGCTCTTGGGATTGGCGATGCCGCTCACGTCCGCAGGCAGACGCAGAGTCTCTTTGAGCTTGATGATGTATACCGAATTCGGCGTCAGCAGGGCCGGTTGGCGCAGATCGACGGTATCGATCAGCAGTCCGTCGTGGGCCTTGCCAAGCAGCGTCGATGACTTGCCGGGAAGGAAGCTGGCCCTGACGTGGAATGCCTTGTCTCCGAGCCGCAGATCGATGCTGGCAGGCTGAATCTGCGCATCGGCGATCGGCGCCGATTCGGGCGCAGCGATGGCGCCATTCGCGATCAGCGAACGAATCGCCTGCGCAGGCAAAATTCCGTTGCTGCGCTCGAGTTCGGAGTCGGAAAGCCGATTCTGTGTGGGAGTACTCATTTGCCGTTTGGGCCTATTCCTTTGTCAGGATGCTTTGTGATGGTCGGCTCCAACCAGGTGCGGTGACGTCGCTGGAGCGGAAATCTTGGATGTAACCGCAGATTACTGGCCGAACGGGAGGCGAGCAACAGTTAGTTTGAAGCAAAACTAGGTACAGACGGTGGAATTCGCGGCCGCTTTACAGCCTTGCCGAACGAAACAGTGGTTGAAGAAATCCCTTTGACTTCTCGCGCCTTCGTGGTAGCACCGAAGTATGCAGTCCCGATCGAGAGCGTTCTCGTCTTTTGCTGTCGCGCGTGACTGGCCTTCGCCTGCCGCCAGAACTTACGCTGTTTTTACGCTGTTATTTTCGCTGTTATCCGCAGAACAGCGTATCAAGCGGCTTTGCTGGCTTCGTTGAGTGCAAGGACGGCGAGCTCCAGACGGTCCCTCGCGCCGGTCTTGCCGAAGATGCTCTGCAGGTGGCGCTTGACGGTGTTCTCGCTGATGTTTAGCTGCGCGGCGATATCGCGATTCTTCATGCCTCGCGCAACTGAATAAGCGATCTGGCGCTCACGATCCGAGAGCCGGTGCAGTGATGCCTGGGGAAGTCCTTGAGTGCTTCGCGTGTCATTGGCCAGGCTGCTTACGACTTGTCGCGCGAGGTCGTCGGAAAAGGCTAGCTCACCTCCCGACACTGTGCGGATCGCGTCGAACAGGCTCTGCGGTCCATCGCCTTTCATGACCAATCCACGCGCACCTAGACGCACCACCTGCGCGTAGTCGGTTTCAGCTTCGGAACCGGTGAGCACCACGGTCGCAACCTGGCTCCCATTGCGATCCAGCGTACGCAAAACCTCAAAACCGTCGAAATCCGGCATGAAGAGGTCCAATACCAGAACGTCGGGGTGGTGCTGTTGAACCATTTGCAGGGCTTCTTGACCGTTTGCAGCCGAACCCTCGACTTCGAAGTCGGTCTGTGTGCTCAGCAGCAAACTCAGTGACTCACGCAAGATCGCGTGGTCATCGGCAATAACAATCCTGATCTTCTGCGCGTCAAGTTCCGCCATCGTAATCCCTTAGATGCAAAGCAGCTAAGGCGGGTGGGAGGGGAAAATCACAAGCAATTGTGAGCTTGTGGAATTATTACGAAGGTGCACCTCACCTGCTTTGAGGCGGTTTGCCTATGCTATAGTCCGCTCCAGCCGTCGATTTCCGGGCCTTTCGGGTGTCATTTTGACTGTTGATGAAGAACTGAATCAGCTCGACGACAACGTCCGGCGCCTGAAGATTGAGTTTGACGTCTTCTTTGGCGGAGGCTCCAAGAAGCCGCCTACCGACCTCGAATGGCGCGTTCAATCAACCCTCAAGAAGCTCAGCGATGGCCGTCGCATGAGCTACGGACAGCGCTTTAAATTCAATACTATCCAGCAGAAATTCGCGATCTTTAACAGTCTGTGGCAGCAGAAGTTACGGATTAAAGAAGAAGGTTATCGCCGTCCTCAAGACGCGCTGCTCGCGATCCAGGGTGTACGCGAGGAGGGAGACCAGCACGGCGCGATCGACCTCACCGGGCCGCAGCCATTCCGCGTAGCCTGCTCCGACGTCGATGCAGAGCCGAAAGTCGTCAAAGCGCTGTACGATGCCATGATTCATGCCAGCAAGGAGTCAAAATCCAAGGCTCCCGCTGGCAGCTTTGATTCCTTCCAGAAGTTCGTAAAAAAGAAGACCGAGCAACTGCGCAAGGAGTACGGATCTTCGACTGTAGAGTTCGCCGTAGAAGTCGAAGACGGCAAGGTGAGGTTGAAGGCCACGGCACGGTAGTAACCCGTTGAATCTTAGGCCGTGATCAGAAATATCCCCAAGAAAATGCCCTTCTTCTCTGCTATACTATGCCCGCGTTAGATGCACGGTTGTGAGCAGTCCTCGCCTCAAAGCTGGTCCTGCCTGAAGTATCATCCGCTTGACATCTCAGCGTAATTCACAAGATCAAAAGGATTAGAGCAACACTATGGAACAAGGTACAGTGAAGTGGTTCAACGACGCTAAGGGCTACGGATTCATCAGTCGCCAAAATGGTGAGGATGTCTTCGTACACTTTTCGGCAATTCAGGCCAATGGTTTCCGCAGCCTGAAAGAAGGTCAGCCGGTGCAATTCACCGTCGTAAAGGGACCCAAGGGTTGGCAGGCAGAGAGCGTCCAACCGCTCTAATCCTGAAATACCGCAACACAAAGGGCGGCCGAAAGGTCGCCCTTTGTGTTTGTATCAACGGATCCGTGGCAACCGATGCTCTCGCGCGCCTCCGTGGTGAAACGATCTTTGTTAAAATGAAAACTTCCCGGAAAACTCGCGGAGAGGCTCCGTGTGCCCCGGTGATACAAAGAGGAAATTAAGTGAAAGCCAAGATCCATCCCGCATACAGCGAGATTCGCGTGATGTGCGCCTGCGGGAACAGCTTTACCACGCGATCAACTCATAAGGGCGATATCCATCTGGAAATCTGCTCGAACTGCCACCCGTTCTTCACCGGCAAGCAGAAACTGGTGGACACCGCCGGACGCGTCGAGCGCTTCCGCCGCAAATACGCCAAATCAGACCAGGCAGCGGCGAAAACAGGCACAAAAATAACCAAATAGGGTTACAGGGGTGGGCAGCTAATGGGTTACCTCTGCCTTGTGGGACTTTCGTCTATTCCCTGTCCCCTGTAACCTCTTCCTATCGTGCGCAAGTTTTGGGACAATCCGACCGCCCACAGCACGTCCGAGGCAGGATTCGTGCCCGCAGAGGTGCGCATTGGGAATGTTCGCATCGCTCCCGCAACAGTTTTAGCGCCGATGGCCGGTGTTACGGATACGGTTTTTCGCCGCTTCATCCGTAACGCTAGCATCTTCAGCAGAACCCCCTGCGGCAGCCGGAGGCGCATCGGACTTGCGGAACAGGTAGATTCTCCTATTACCAACGCCCAATCCGGCTGCGGACTCATCATGACCGAGTTCACTTCTGCCGATGGTCTGGCGCGTTGCCGCGAATCCCGCCGCAAGAGGTACCTGACGTTCTACGAGGACGAGCACCCGATCTCGGCCCAACTCTTCGGATCCGACCCAAAGATCGTCGCCGACGCTGCTCGCGTCGTCGAGGACCTCGGCTTCGACCTAGTGGATCTCAACCTCGGATGCCCCGCGAAGCGCGTCGTCAAGTGCAATGGTGGGTCCGGACTGTTGCGCGATCTGCCGCAGATTCAGCGCATCTTCGAAGCCGTACGCGCCGCTGTGAAAATTCCCTTTACGGTAAAGTTCCGCATGGGATGGTCCGACGCCGAGATCGTCTGCGTCGAACTAGCACGCCTCGCCGAGAACTGCGGACTGAATGGCGTCGCTCTCCATGCGCGCACGCGCGAGCAAGGCTACAGCGGCAACGCGCGGTGGGAGTACATTGCTGCCGTGAAAGACGCCGTCCGAATTCCCGTTATGGGCAATGGTGACATCCGCACGCCCGAAGACGCGGCTACGATGATCGCGCAAACCGGGTGCGACGCCGTCATGATCGGCCGCACTGCCCCATCGAATCCCTGGATCTTCCGCCAGATCGCCGAGTACACCGCCTCAAAGCAGGCGACCGGCACCGCCACCTACACGCAGCCCACCGAGGCAGACCGCTATCAGATGATCCACACCTACTTCGCCATGCTGATCGAAGAGGAGCTGCCCGACGCAGTCGGCAAGATGAAGCAGTTCGCCTCCTGGTTCACCTATGGCGTAACCAACGGCAGTCATCTGCGTAAGACGGTGTACGAAACGAAGTCCGCCATCGAGGTGCTCAATCGGGTAGACGAATTCTTCGAGCATCACCTGGCTAGGGCCGAAGAGGAAGAACAAGCCGGCGAAGAACTCTCGATCGCATTCAGCTCTGCATCCTGAATCTCCTCGGCATTATTCTTGTCATCCGAGTTCATCCACGTGAGCATTTGCTGTTGCTGATAGCTATCTCACCACACCCACCGCCAGCGCAGATGTACGCTCGGTGCTGTGGTACACGCGCTGCGTGGCCGGCTTGAAATCGCTGAGTTTCGCTTTAGGAATGTCGGTGAAGGTTTGGGGATTTAGATCCACCAGCGGAAACCATGAGCTTTGGACCTGCACCATAATGCGATGTCCGCGCCGGAAGGTGTGGTAGATGTCCTGCATCTCATAGTTCACTGCGGTGACTTCGTTCGGCGTAAGC
>DATLKS010000465.1:0-3350 GCA_035538255.1 Terriglobales bacterium | reverse complement strand
TCTTTACGATCACAGCTTCTTTATGGCCAAGAATCCGGGCGAGGAGACGGGGGAGACGACTGCAGTGGGCGTCTCGCAATAGTCTGAATCTGCTTTCCGCAATCGGCCTCCGCAACGGAGGTCAATTGCCGTTTTTGAGCCTCAGAATTCCCACGACCACTTTTTTACAAGCGAAACTTTCAATTGTGATGCAACGTAGGCTTTAAGTTAGGGGGTAATCCCATGCTGCGCGGTCTTAAGAATCTCGTGCAGAAGCTCCTGCGGCGGGGTCCAGCCGAGCCGCCAAGAGATCCTTGCGCTCCAGTCGGTGCTCCTAAGAAACCAAAAAGGCCACGGCAGAGTGGAGCTGTGGCCTTGGCCGAACCGGACGAATAAGATTCTGTTTACTTCGAAATCGCGGTGAAGAGATCGGAGTTGACGAGGCTGATGAATTTGCGATCGTCGGTCTCGAACTTGATCTTCAGTGCGCTGCTGTCAGAGTCCACTGCGATGTTCTCGAGAGCCATCTTCTCGGCCGGAGTTGCGCTCATCTTTTTGTAAAGAATGCCCGCATGCAGTAGGGACGAGAGCGTCGCCGCAGTGAAGGAATCTGACGTGTTCACCTTCAGGTCGAATTTAACGCCGTTACCGAAATCCATTTTGTAAGCGGAAGCCTTGATGCGGTTTTTAATTACGTTGTAGTCGCTCAGGTTTGACGCCTCACCCAGAGCGGACTTCATCATCTCCTGGGTACCTTTTTCGTCGAGGACGCTCCAGATGGCATCAGAATCGACCGACGAGATGAGATCTGTGATCTGTGAGTTGGAGTTAAGGCTGCTCCCCATACCATCGCGCACATCCAGTGCGGATTTCAGCGCTGCCGAGTCGCCAAACAACATGTTGTAATTGTCGAGCAGCGTCATTGAGAGTCCGCCATCGAGCGGATACAGCGCCGACTCGCGGTACATCGCCGGCTTGATCTTTTTTGTCTTCATCCTGGCGACAACTTTGTTTGCAGCGAACTCGCCCTGCGCAACCCCGACCACTTGTAACCCGCTTTTCACGCGAAAGGACGCAAACGTGAGTTGCTCAACGTCTTTGTCGGGATCGATGCCCACGCCTTTCAGCGCCGTCTCAAATTTCTTGAGCTGGTCAGGGAGGACACGTGCCTTAAGTGCTTGGCCGCTCTGTGAGTCCTCCATGCTGCGGTAATCGACGTTGATCACCTGTTGCACGTCCTCAGGAATCACCGCGCGCGTGGCGCTGGCAAGGGAAGAAGCAAAGCTGAATACCGGAACGGTAACAAGAGCGATAAGAGCGGAGATGCGAAACATCATGGCTACCTTTAATTTTAGTCTAAATACTTCGATGAGCAGCTCTGGGCCGATGTTACCTCAGGCCGCCTCACTCGTGTCACCAGCCTTAACCCTAATTGGCACCACTAATTGCCAGTAGTGATTCCTGCGGCGGAGGCCTGCATCTCTGCTTTGAATGTTTCGTCTTTCAACTCTTGCAGGTTGATTTGGACGTTGGCTAGGCCGCCGTCCATTGCACTCCTCGCGAGAGACGAAGCTACGGCCAGATCGGACCACATATTCTTGCTGGTGATGGGCTTGAGTGATTCGATGATTTGGCGCACTTCATGTCCCTTTTGGGCGATTCCGAATGGAACCCGCGTGGCATTTTTGAGGGCGTCGGCAATCATCCGTTCTCCGAGTTCAGCCGACGCGGTCTTGGCATCCTTATAGGCTTTCATGACTTCGGCGTATGCGGCAGCATCGAGGTCGATGCTGGCCTTGAGTTCTTCACGAAGATGATTTAGACGCGCGATGGCATCGCTCAGCTCGCGCTCATACTGCTGATATGCCTTCTTGCCGCGCGACATCGTCGCGACCATGCCGCCCAGCGCTGCAGCCATCGCTCCGGCAGCGGCAGACGCGCTGCCACCTCCCGGTGTTGCGGTTGCGGCGGCCAGTTGCTCGATGAATGGCTCAACTCCGGCGCGAATTCCGCCAACCGCCATCTTTCCTCCGGTGACCGCGGCGAGCCTGTTCTCCAGAATCAGTGAGGAATCGAAGTTCTCCACCTGAAGGAACCATTCGGCGGCTTCTTCGAGTGCCTTCTTGGGAATAAGGCCGACAATCTCGCTCGACACCGGTGTCATTCCATATCGGGCGGCCTCACGCTTTACAAATTCGAACACTCGCGCAATTGGTGTCTGCTCAAAGTCGGTCAAATTCATCGAGACCTGCGCCATCCCGCGCACGAGAACTCCCATGCCTTTCACATAGCGCAGTCCTCCAGAGGAAAAGCGCACAGCCTTGCCAATCTTCTTGGCGACCTCGACATCGCCGGTATTGAGATAGACGTTATATGCGATCAGAGGCTTGCGTGCTCCTACAACCGTTGCACCGGCGGTTGGATGCAGCGCAGCATCACCGAAGTCAGGACGCCGGTCAGCGTTCGTTGCCACCTCAGTTAGAAGACCTTCGAACTGTCCTCGGCGAATGTTTTCCAGATTCTGGCGCTCTGGTTTTGTTGCCGCCGCTTCGTATAGGTACACGGGGATCTTGTGTCGCCGCCAAATTTCAGTTCCCACGTGTCGCGCAATCGCGATGCAGTCTTCCAGCGTCACGCTTTCGATCGGAATGAACGGCACAACATCGGCGGCGCCGATTCGTGGATGCGCGCCTTGATGCTTAGTGAGATCGATCAAATCGGCGGCTTTGCCGACACCGCGAATGGCCGCTTCAGCGACAGCGTCGCCATCTCCGACCAGGGTAATCACGCAGCGGTTGTGGTCGGGGTCCATCTCTTTGTCAAGCAGATAGACGCCGTCCATCTTCATGGCCGCAATAATCGCCTCAACCTTCGCGGTGTCGCGGCCTTCAGAAAAGTTGGGAACACATTCGACAAGGGACATAGGTTACAAGGAACAGGTTACAGGGAACAGGGAAAGCCATGAAGTGAGTTGTGAGTTACCACTGCTGTGAGTTCCCTCGTGCCCGATCCCGGTCGCCTATTTTTCGAACGCTTCCTTGTTTACTACATACGGCATCTTGGTGATGTCGCCGCCGTAATTCTGTTCGAGAACGTCAATCAGTCCTTGCACGCAGCGGCCAGCCATGCCCAGATTGGGATCGGGAGACAGTCTGGTCTGAGTTGCACCGCTGGCGAAGTGATGGAACAGACGGCAGCGGTCTTCAATTTGCGGATCACGGAGCGGTGAGTCCGTGGGTAGGGGCTCCTTCTCGAACACATCGAGCGCGGCCCCTGCAATCCAGCGCTCTCTGAGGGCAGTCGCCAAAGCAGCCTCATCGACCACCGGTCCGCGTGAAGTGTTGATGAGATATGCTCTTGGCTTCATCAAT
>DATLKS010000464.1:0-1709 GCA_035538255.1 Terriglobales bacterium | reverse complement strand
ATCTTCTCGGATCCCGGTAAGTTTTATGCTGCCGATCCCTATACATTCTTCTTCGCTTCTCTGCTCATTCTCGTCTTCGGCCCGGGAAAGATTTCTCTCGATTCTGCGCTCGGATATTTGCGTAGGAGGAGAGTTGCAGGGGTACAGGAGTTGCGCGGGACCTCGGCTCTCTCCGCTACCTGATCCGTAGCATCGACTGAGTCAGATGCAGACCCGGCGTACGGACGTTTCTTTCGAGATCACTGAGAGGGAGAGTCACCATGACATCGCGCATTCAGGCGATTGCGTTCGACGGTTAAGGCACGTTGTTCGACGTGCGCTCGGTAATTGCATCGTGCAACCGCAAGTTTCCCGGCCAAGGCGCTGAACTGAGCAGACTCTGGCGGGCGAAGCAACTGGAGTACACCCGGCTGCGCAGCCTCACGGGGCGGTATGAAGACTTTTGGGTCGTGACCGAGTCGGCGCTGGTATTTGCGTCCCGCAGTCTCGGCCTCGCTTGCCCTGCCGAGACCCGCAGAGAGTTGATGGAATCTTATCTGCACCTTGATGTCTTTCCGGAAGTGAGGCCGCCGTTGGCCAAACTATCGCGATACAAGTTGGCCATCTTGTCGAATGGCTCGCCGAAAATGCTCGCTGCCGTGGTGGAAAACGCCGGCCTGAAAGGGCGTTTTCGCCGATGTGATCAGCATTGACGAAGTGAGGATCTACAAGTCAAGCCCCCGCGCGTATCGCCTCGCTTCGCAGCGCCTAGCGGTGCCAGACAACGCGATCGCGTTCGTGTCGTCTAATTTCTGGGACATCGCGGGTGCCAAGAGCTATGCGGTTCTGGACGTGTTGGGTGAACCGGCGCAATCTTCCTGACGATGAATTAGGTGTCAAGCCGGATGTCACAGTGGAAACGCTAGATCGGCTTAGTAGCGTTCTCGGATGAATGACGTAATGCCGCGTCTTTTCTAACGAGACTAAGGCAGTGGCGTCTCGACCATTGTGATATCGCTTTGGATAGCGATGCCCTCACATCGCGTACAGATGTCAGGTGGAAACGAGTCGCTGCGGATGCGAACAGGCGGGCCAAGGCGGTGAAAGTCAGCTGCGACGAGGTGTGGCGCGAGATCTGCAATTACTTGGAGGACGAGATCGGTGCCGGCTTGCGCACTCGGATGGACGAGCCTTTCAAAGGCTGCAAACGTTGTACGGCGGTACTGGTCGGGACTCGCAACGTGGTGCGGTTGGTCGGTGACGCCGCGATCTTTGATTTTCTCAGCGCTACTAGCGATCGCCTAGATCAGAAACTTGACCCTGAACTGCCGGGCGTTGCCGATCCAGACAGGAAGAATGACACCGCACGAACGAGTTCTACGAGAGATATGCCGCGAGGGCGGAGTCTGGGAAAAAGCTACAAGGCGGGCGATATTGATTTTCCCCGGCAGCGCAATCTGCTGACCAACGTCCGCATTATGAGCGATTCGACTGAAGAGTTAAGGGATCAAGAATACCGTGCCACCAAGGGGAAAGCGGAAGACAACGAATCGGCAGACGGTCTTCTATGTCAACGATAACCCCAAGGCGCTGAGAGTGCTGACATCAGTTCTGGAGGGCTGTTGCTACAAAGTGGTGACTGCATGCAATGCCGGCGACGCGTTGGAGAGGATGGAGCAAAGCACCTTTGACCTGGTCTTGCTAACCTACCGATTGCCCCGAATGATCAG
>DATLKS010000463.1:0-9072 GCA_035538255.1 Terriglobales bacterium | reverse complement strand
TGGATCGTGGTACTTTCACATCGGCAGCCTTCTTCGCGTTCGCTCTTCCCGATTTAGTAATGAAACCGATATCTCAATTGCAACGAGATCTCTCTTGGATTCGCAAAGTGTGATCCGCCAAATGTGTTGCTCAGGTCGATAAAGTAACGCTTGTTCGTGAGATTCATTGCGCTCACTTTAGTCGACCAACTCTCGCCGAATGACTTTCCCAGGGCGAGATCAATCGTCCGATAACTTGGTAAGTGGTCGGGACCATTGCCGTTCAAGAATCCCGAGCCGTAGGTCAGATTCGCGCCGAGCCAACTGCGCCATTTCATATTTGTGGTCAATCCCGCACTCACAGTGTTGCGCTGATCGTGATCGAGATAAAAGAATCCCGCATCCGGCGGACTGAAGTCTGTCAGTCCGCCGCTAACGCCTCCCATTCCTTCGGCGGACTCATGCGAGTATGCAAGATGAAAGTCGAGCCGATTCAGCACGCGCGGCGAGCGCAGCGTGCTCTCGAATCCGCGAATGCGCACATGGTTTATGGTGACCGGAAAGAATATGTTGGAATTGCCGATCACGTTGTGGTCGAAGAAATTCCGCGCGCCGGTTCGGAAATAAGCAAAGTCGGCGGTCCAGTCTTTGACGGGAATGGTGAGCCCGAACTCGTGCTGTTCGTCACGCTCGCCCTTGAGCGGAAGAAATCCGAGATTCTGCGCGGTTGCAAATTCGAGCAATGGACCGGAAAGCGTCGAAAGTGGCGGAGCCTGATAATAGCGGCCATAGTTTGCCCTCAGCACCCAATTCAATTCGGGAAGTCGTATTGCCACTCCCAAGCGCGGATCTGCCGAGTTCTCGTTAAGGCTGCCGGCGAAATGCGTAAGCCGGACTCCGCCATTCAGTGTCAACCACGAATTGACTTTGAATTGATCCTGCAGAAACAACGCTTCGAGCTGGCCGCTCAGAATGTCGCGTTCGCGAAGATCGCCGCCGCTTCCATCATTGGCGACCAGCCGGAAGAAAGTGTTGTCGTGCTGGCCGAAGGCATAGATGCCGGCGCTAACATTGTGTCTGCCATAAATCGCGGTGACGGAAACCTGCCCGCCGGCGTAGTTTGAGGCGCGATTGTCCGTCGTGCTGGGTACATCGTTAGGCCCACCTTCGAAGGCTGCACGATTGAAGTGAAAGAAGGGAGCGACGGTAAGCACCAGGTTCGGCGACCAGGTGTGAATCCAGGAGAAGTTCCCGAATGCGTCCTGCTCGCGCTCGCGATCGCTCACCAGCGCCGCCTGCAGATCGGGATCGTTCGGCGCCTGAAAGTGGTCCTGGCGCACCGAGCCTACGAACCGCAACTGGTCAGATGGAGTCGCGTTGAAGATCAGCGAGGTGAACGCTCCGTAGCCGTTCGCGCGATCGTGTAGGATCTTTGAAGTGGGTGTCTCCAGTCCCAAATCGGTCCGATTGCCATTCAAGCTCGCGTAATAGGCGAATCGATCGGTATGGCTGCCGAAGCTGAGCTGATTGTCTGTCGAGTTGTAGCTGCCATAGCTGGTGACCAGCTCGGCTTGATTGTTGCGTTCGAATCCAGATCGGGTGACCACGTTGAAGATGCCGTATGTGCGGTCTCCGTAGTCGGCAGAGATGCCGCCGCGCTCTGCCTCGAGATAGTCAATATCTTTCGGATCGAACTGCGGACCAACGTTGCTCGCAATATTGGTATTCGGTACCGGGACGCCGTCGATCGCCCAAGTAACCTGGTGGCCGCCGCGAACGTGCAATTGATCGTGAACCATGTACGCCCCGGGAACATAGTCGGTGATCAATGCCAAAGAGTTGGTTTGATCCGCTCCCGGCGTTTCGTTGATCTCGCGGCGGCTGATCATGCTTTCGGTAGTCGATGAAGAAGGATTCACCTGCACCGATTCCCCGGTTACATTCACCGTCTCCTCACGCCGCGCGATAGCGAGCTGAAGATGAAGATCCTCGGCGCTGCCCGCCGAGACACTCGTCGCAAGCATCTGACCGGCAAATCCGGGCGCCGTCACAATGATGCGGTAGTCGCCAGCCGGAGCTGTTTGGAATTGGAACTGGCCGGCGTCGTTGGTCGTAGTCTCGGCCTTCCAGTCACTCGTCGCAGATTTCAGCACCACATGCGCTCCCGCAATGGGACGATGCTGCGGATCATGAACAATGCCTTTTACCACTCCGAAGATGGATGCAAACACCACAGTCGGAAGCAATAGCAATGCAAACGCCAGCTTGCGCACAAAGAAACTCCTCAAAATGGGCAGATGCGGTCGGTCAAGGTGATCTGGGCCGCCCCGGTGTTAAGCCATCGCGCGATTTCGTGATTTGGTGATTTGAAAATCACACAATCACGAAATCGATAAATCATGAAATGAAGGAACATGGGGCCGAGCGGCCGTATCGACGTAAGGAGTGTTTAGAGGAGTGCGGGAGGTCCGCGTTGATAGTCGGAATAGCTGGCTGTGAAGTGCCGTTGTGAAACGGCATTGCCGACGACCAGTTGACGGCAGAGATCCATTGCAGCCGCCTGCGCCAGAGGCAGCGCAACTTTCGAAGATCCGAGCTGCGAGCCTTGCTGGAATGGGCAAGCGTGATTGGCGCGGAATCCATTTGCGCTTGTGCCCATCACCTCGCTTGCAGCCGAGCAATGGTGAGCGCCACCGCGCCGGCAGCACATCGGGACGGGCGCGGGCGCGGCGATCGCGATAGCCGGCGCAAAGAAGAGTCCCAGCATTACCAGCAGAACCGAATTGGCTACCAGTCGGCGCATGCACGAGAACGACGCAATGAGAATACACGAAAAGCAGCACTCAGCGTTCATCACTCAGCATTCGGCCGGTACAGAATGGGGAGGGATTACATCAGCGGCAAAGGTAGAGACGCAGCATGTTGCGTCTCTATGTCGACCGATCCCGTAAACGATCTAACCAAACAAGAAGCACTCAGCATTCCATGCGGTTGCAAGGCGGAATGCTGAGTGCTCTCTTACGATGGGCTCTCGACCGTCTCCAGCGGCATCGCGTGATCGGCTCCGGCGCGCTCGACCGAGAACTTCAGGCGTCGGTTGCGGGTTTCGGCGTCGATGATCACATGATCGCCGTGTAACACCTCGCCATCCAGGATCTTCATTGCCAGCGGATCCTGCACCAGTCGCTGAATGGCGCGCTTCAGCGGACGCGCTCCGTACACGCGGTCGTAGCCTTCCTTGAAGATCAGCTCTTTTGCCGGCTGCGTCACCTCGATCGAGATTCTGCGATCGGCCAGCAGCTTGCGCACATTCGCCAGTTGCAAATCCACGATGCGAATCAGTTGCGCCTCTTCCAGCGGTCTGAACAGGATGATGTCGTCCACTCGATTCAGGAACTCCGGCCGGAAGTGCGACTGCACGACCTCCATTACCTGCTTGCTCGCGCGATCAAAGGTCTCGCGGCTGGCGAGTGCGTCCGAGTTAAGGAACGTCGCGCCCAGGTTCGAGGTCATGATGATCACCGTATTCTTGAAATCGACGGTGCGTCCTTTGCTGTCGGTCAGGCGGCCGTCGTCGAGAATCTGCAGCAGAACGTTGAAGACATCGTTGTGCGCCTTTTCGATTTCGTCGAACAGAATCACCGAATACGGACGCCGACGAACTGCCTCGGTGAGCTGTCCGCCTTCGTCATAGCCGACATAGCCGGGGGGCGCGCCAATCAGGCGCGCGACCGCGTGCTTCTCCATGTACTCCGACATGTCGATGCGGATCATGTTGTGCTCGTCGTCGAATAAGAATTCGGCGAGAGCCCGCGCCAGTTCGGTCTTGCCAACACCCGTCGGCCCCAGAAAGATGAACGAGCCAATCGGACGGCGCGGATCGCTCAGTCCTGCACGCGATCGGCGAATCGCGTTGGCGACACGTTCAAGCGCCGCGTCCTGTCCAATCACGCGCTCGCGTAGACGCGCTTCCATGTTGACCAGCTTCTTGACCTCGCCTTCGAGCATCTTCGAAACGGGAATGCCGGTCCATTTCGAGACGATGCGCGCCACATCCTCTTCGTCTACTTCTTCTTTCAGCATGCGACTGGTCGCACCTTTGCCGTCGCTCTGGGCGCTGAGTCTCTTTAGTTCCTCTTCCGCCTGGCGAAGCAATCCGTAACGAATCTCGGCGACACGCTGCAGATTGCCGCGGCGCTCTTCGGTTTGCTCCTCGATCCTGAGCTTTTCGATACGCTCCTTCAGCTCCTGAATGCGCCCGATCGACTGCTTCTCTTCCTTCCATCTGGCCTTCAGCGCATTCGCCTGCTCGCGAAGTTCTGCCAGCTCTTTCTCAACTACCGCCAGACGCTCTTTTGAATTGGGATCACTCTCGCGCTTCAGCGCTTGCCTCTCGATTTCAAGCGAGGTCGCTCTACGTTCGAGCTGATCGATCTCGGTTGGCATCGAGTCGATCTGAATGCGCAGCGATGCCGCTGCCTCATCGATCAGGTCGATAGCTTTGTCCGGCAGGAAACGATCGGAGATGTAACGATGCGATAGCGTGGCCGCGGCGACAATCGCCGAGTCTTTAATGCGAACGCCGTGATGGACCTCGTAGCGCTCTTTCAATCCACGCAGGATCGAGATCGTGTCTTCCACGTTCGGCTCTCCGACAAAGACGATCTGAAAGCGACGCTCGAGCGCGGCGTCCTTCTCGATGTACTTGCGGTACTCATTCAGCGTGGTTGCGCCGATGGCGCGCAGTTCGCCGCGCGCGAGCGGCGGCTTGAGCATGTTCGAGGCATCGATCGCTCCTTCGGCAGCGCCTGCGCCAACCAGCGTATGCAGCTCGTCGATAAAGAGAATAATTTGCCCGGCGGAATCTTCGATTTCTTTGAGAACAGCCTTCAGGCGATCCTCGAACTCGCCGCGATACTTCGCTCCAGCGAGCATCGAGCCGAGATCGAGAGAAACTACTCGCTTGTTCTTGAGAATTTCAGGCACATCGCCGGAGACGATGCGGCGAGCCAATCCCTCGACGATCGCGGTTTTCCCCACGCCAGGTTCGCCAATCAAAACCGGATTGTTCTTGGTGCGGCGCGAGAGAACCTGAATCACGCGGCGAATCTCTTCGTCGCGACCGATCACGGGATCGAGCTTGCCTTTGCGCGCCAACTCCGTGAGATCGCGAGCGTATCGCTCCAGCGCCTGATACTTGGCCTCGGGATTCTGATCAGTCACTTTCTGTGACCCGCGCACTTGCGTTAATGCTTGAAGGATCGCGTCATGAGTGGCCCCGGCGCTCTTGAGCAGTCGCTGCGCGGTATCATTGCCTAGTTGCGACAAAGCAAGCAGCAGGTGTTCGGCGGAGACGTACTCGTCCTTGAAGGTATCGGCCTGCTTGAAAGCCGAGTCCATCACTTTCTGGAACGCCGCCGACATGTGCGGCTGCGCCGATTCACCGGACACCTTCGGCAGCTTGGTGATTGCGGTATTAACGTCGCTCAGCAGCTTCTCCGGACCAACGCCGATACGGCGCAGAACGGGATCAACGATTCCCTCCTTGTCCTCGAGCAGTGCCGCTAACAAGTGGATCGGCAGAAGCTCAGGATTACCATTTTCAGCTGCGAGCTCGCTCGTCCGCTGCACGGCTTCCTGTGACTTAACAGTTAATTTTTCCCAACGAATTGCCATGTGGATTTCCTTACGTATCTTGATGCATGAATAGCGCCTAGCACTCAGCATTCAGCCACGGACCAGTCTCTCGGAAGCCGCGAATGCCGTCCGGAGTCACTTTTCCGCACTCCTTAAAGACTGCGTCTTTGAGAAATGGTCCAAGGCTGAGTGCTGACTGCTGAGTGCTCGTTCCAAACAAAACGGGAGACGAAGCCCAGAGCCCGTCTCCCGTTGGATAAAACTTTACTCCTTCTCGAAATTACGCTGCCTGGCCTTTGCTCTCTGCTTTGGTGCCTTCGACGGTCTTGCCGAGTGTTTTGCCACTGCCGGTGCCGATGTTGACTTTGATCTGCTTCGGCTTTGCCTCAGCGCGCTTGGCCAATTCGATCTTCAGCAGGCCATTTTCATAGTTGGCCTGCACGCTGTCCGGATCAAGCGTGTTCGGCAGCGTGAACGACCGTGCGAAGCTGCCATAGCGGCGCTCAATCCGATGGAAGTTCTCTTCTTTCTCTTCCTTTTCGAACTTGCGCTCGCCGCGAACTGTAAGGGTGTTGTTCTCAAGCCGGATGTCCACGTCTTCCTGATTAATTCCGGGGATCTCCAGCTTCAAGGTAACCTTGTGCTCGTCCTCGTACACATCCACCGCGGGAACGAAGCTGCCGGTTGCGGTCAGCTCGTCCTGTCCGGTGCGGCCATAGTCCTGAAACAGGCTATTGACGCGATTCTGCAGCGAGGCGAGTTCACGGAAAGGGTCCCAACGAGTGATAACCATGATTGTTCTAACCTCCAAAGTGCTTTTTTAACCGAAAGTCTGGGGCGATTTCGCGCTTCACACGCTTAGATGCTTTCTAAGCGCGAAACGATAATAAAATGTGAGTACGATGTTGTCAAGTCTCTGATTTAATAAAATATGTGCTTTGTTAACAGTTAATTACAGATGATAGAGCGGCCGCCGCAAGGCCTCGAGTTGAGCGTCTGCGAACACGTCTTCCCTCTTACACCATCCCGTCCCACCTCGGTCGTCCGCTTCCGAACAGAAAGTCCCACCTATGAGCAAGAAACCTGGTGCCGCGGAAATGCTCGATTGAGTAGCTGCGCCTTGTTTTTCTAGCACTTAGGTCAGCGGAACCGGTCGGCAACTCAGTTGCGTATTAATCCGCAAGACGTTTCTTCAGAGGAGTCGAGGGCACCTCATGAGGCAGCATCGGGACGCAATCCTTCTTTCAACGCTGTTGAGCTGCCTGATCTTGTTCTGCGGATTTATTGGTAGGGAACCGGCCGGCTCGGCTCGATCCGGTGAGGATGGGATCGCACGCCATATCGCGCAGCTCCGTTCCAAAGAGGCACAGCAAAAGGCGGCAGCCGCCTATTGGCTGGGCAACCGCGGAACTGCAGCCGAGCGCGCCATCCCCGCTTTGGTCGATCTGCTCGGTGACGCTACTCCGATTGAGGTCGCGAAATACCGCAAACCCGACGGGATCGATCGCAGCAAGATCACGGTCGGCGAAGAAGTCGCAGCTGCTCTGGTGAACATCGGGAAGTCCTCGACCGACGCTCTGATCAAAACCCTTATCACCTCTCCCGAACCGCATGCCCGCGAAAACGCCGCCTGGGCGCTGGGCGCGCTGCATCGCCGGCAGATGATCTGAAGAACAGCGGCTATCGGCTTCCCCAAATGCACTGTCATTCCGAATCGCCGATTTTGCCCGAGGAATCTGCTGTTGGGAGTTTCGTAACGACAGCAGATCCCTCACCCGCAAATTCGAATGGCTGGGCTAAGCACGAGCATCGCGGCGGGTTCGGGATGACAGGGTGTTGGTAAGAACAAGATACTCAATAGTCGATGTCATCCCGTCTCCTGGCCGAAAGCTGATAGCCGAACACTGACAGCCTGTCTTGACCGAAAGCCGATCGCCGAAAGCCGACGCCTCTTTACGGATTGTAGAATCCGCGATTCTTGCTGTAAGGGGCGTCGCCAGGCGTGCCGCGGCGGAAGTGGCCTGATGGAATCGACTTGCCGTCGCGCTCGTGCGCTAGCAGCTCGATGAACCAGGCCTCGTGTTCGACTTCTTCGTTCAAAATGCGGGCTGCCATGTCATACGTGCGCGGATCCTTTCCGAAAGTCATATCGCAGATCTCGCTCCAGCTTCGGATGGCGCAGCGCTCTGACTCGAGCAACAGCGTGAGAATATTCACCACCGACGGTGGATTAGGCAGCTTTGCCGCCTCGCATCCTGCCTGATCATGGAACGCCGGGAGATCGTTCGGCAGCTCGCCGCCGAGTTCATAGATGCGCGGGACGATCAGCTCCCAGTGCGCGCGATCCTCAAGACGCGCGTCTTCGCAGATTTCTTTGTAATCTTCGTGTCCGGCCAGATGCATGCGCAGGATGGTGTAGTAGTAGTACGTGCTCGCGAATTCCGCCGCCGCGTTGGCGATGAGCATCTTGATAAGTTTTTCGACATCGACTCCGCGCGCGCGAATCACTTCCACGCCGACGCGTCCGCTGACGTCGCCGTGCTTGACGACTGCTCCTTTAGGCATAGGTGTCCTCCACAGGGAGACTAAAGGCGGAGCGACGATAGGTCTAATATATCGTTACTATGTTTTTCATAGGCAAAACAGATTGGTAAGGATCAATGGAAGTTCATCAGCTCCGCTATTTTTGCGCTGTTGCCGAATCGGGAAACTTCACCCGCGCCGCCGAAGCAATGCGCGTCGCTCAGCCGTCGCTCTCCCAACAGATTCATAAACTCGAAGACGAGCTTGGCGCCAAGCTCTTCGACCGTCTTCCGCGTTCCGCGCGCCTGACCCAATTCGGGAGAGCGTTTCTTCCTAAAGCGCAGGCCATCTTGCGCCAGATCGGCGAGGCGCGCACCGAAATTCGCGAGATGGCCAGCATCGAGAGTGGCGAGGTGATCCTGGGCGCGATTCCGACGGTCGCTCCGTATCTGCTTCCGGGGATGTTGAGCAGCTTCGCACGCCAACATCCCGGAGTTTCCGTGAATGTTGTTGAGGAAATTACGCCGATGCTGCTTGGGCGTCTGCACGAAGGCACGCTCGATCTGGCGCTGCTGGCGCTGCCGGTGGAAGGCGATGAGTTGATTACCGCCGAGCTGATGCAGGAATCGCTCTTTGCCGTGCTGCCCGAAAAACATCCGCTGGCAAAGCAGCGATCCATTTCTCTCGATCAGATCCGTGACGAACCATTTCTACTGCTGAAAGAAGGACACTGTTTTCGGGAGAACGCGCTGCAGGCGTGCCGGCAATAGCGAGTCAATCCCAAAGTGGTGTTCGAGAGCGGCCAGTTCGCAACCATTCTGGCCATGGTCTCGGCGGGAATGGGAGTTTCAGTCGTACCGCAGATGGCAATGAACGGAACGGCGGGATGTCGTTTTGTCTTAATTCATGACAAGGGAAGCCGACGGCGAATCG
>DATLKS010000462.1:0-6101 GCA_035538255.1 Terriglobales bacterium | reverse complement strand
AGTTGTCAGATTGAAACTCGCGAAATACCACATGGCGCCGCCGAGAATTGTGAAGCCCAGGCCGATGAGCCAGGCAACAGGGATGCGCTTCACCAGCTGCACGACAAAGGGAGCCATGATGACGATCACCATCGCTCCAGGCCCAAGCACAAGTCCGGCATCGGTTGCGGTGTAACCATAGAGCGACTGCAGCATTTGCGGGATCAGCACCGTCGAGCCGAAAAGCACAAATCCAAAAAGAAAGTAGAAGGCATTTGCGAGTGCGAAGTTCCGTTCTTTGAGCAGCCTGAGTTCCACAACGGGATCTGAATGACGGAGTTCCCACACGACGGAAATCACCAGTGCCGCCATGGCGATTACGAAAAACGTCACGATGAAATTGCTTTCGAACCAGTCTTCGCGTTGTCCGCGGTCGAGCACGACTTCAAGGCAGGCGAAGCCAATCGCGACCAGCAGGATGCCAACGTAATCGACCTTCAGCTTTCCTGATTTTCGAGCCGCCTCCACTTCCTTTGTGAACTCCGGCGGATCGGAGACGATGCGGCTGGTCAACAACAATGACACCAGCCCAATTGGAACATTAATAAAGAAGACCCAGCGCCAGGAAAAACTGTCGGTGATCCATCCACCAAGCGGCGGTCCGATGGCGGGAGCTGTCACGATAGCCATGCTGTAAAGCGCGAAAGCGGCGGCTCGTTTGTCCGGCGGGAAGGTATCGACCAGAATAGCCTGCTCGACCGGTGCCAATCCTCCTCCGCCAATTCCCTGTAGAACGCGGAAGAACACCAACAGGCCCAAACTGGGAGCAAGTCCGCACATCAGCGAACTCATGCTAAATAGCGCAACGCAGGTCATGTAGTAGTTCTTGCGCCCGAAGACGCGGCTGAGCCACGCGCTCAGCGGCAGCACCACAGCGTTTGACACGAGATAGCTAGTGAGCACCCATGTGCTTTCGTCGTAGCTGGTGGCCAAGCCTCCGGCAACGTGCGGAAGTGAGACATTGGCGATCGCCGTGTCCAGCAGCTCCATGAAGGTCGCCAGCGTCACCGTTATGGCAATCAGCCACGGGTTTACCTTGTTGACTGCCACGACCTTGGACGGAAGTGCTGCGGTTGCAGTGGCGGCGGCCATAAGAACCTCGTCGCAGTTCAGATGATTCTAGAGACCGTACGGTCGCATCTAAATAGATGGCTGTACAATAAAAGGGACTACTTGGTCTCTTTATGCGGGAACCGTAAATGGCCAAAGGCAAGGAAACAAAGCGGCGCATCGTTCAAGAGGCAGCGGCGATTTTTAATCAACATGGCTATGAGGGCGGCTCGATGTCTGCCCTGATGGAGGCAACGGGCCTGGAGAAAGGCGGAATCTATCGTCACTTCTCCAGCAAAGAGGAGCTGGCGGCCCAAGCTTTCGATTATGCCTGGGATGCGGCCGTAGAGACGCGCATGCGCGATCTCGACCTAATTCCCAACAGCGTCGATCGTCTCAAGGCTTTCATAACGAACTTTGCCGAGCGACGGTCGCCGATTCCCGGTGGCTGTCCACTCCTGAATACAGCGATCGAGGCGGATGACGGCAACCCCGTGCTGCGCGAGCGCGCACGCAAGGCTCTGACTGGATGGCGCAACCGCCTCGTGACCATCATTCAAGAGGGACTTGCGAAACGGGAGATGAAGTCCAGCGTAGATGCCAAGAAGCTCGCGAATCTCATTATTTCCTCGCTCGAGGGCGCCCTGATGATCAGCCGCCTCGAAAAAAGTTCCAAAGCACTGGCTGATGTTGGTTCTCACCTGAAAGCGTACCTCGACGCCGAAGTCCGAACGCACAAAAGCTAGGATTAGAAAGGAGTGCTCCGATCGAAGCGACGGCGGTTCGTTCCTCCCACTGACAAGGTCATCCTTCTCTCAAAGCCACCACCGGATCCACGCGCACTGCGCGAATAGCCGGCACATATCCAGCGGCGAAGGCTACGCACAACAGAACAGCCGATACGCTGATGAATACCGGCGGATCAAACGTTGAAACGCCATACAGCTGTGAACGCAACAGTGGAGCAATGATCAGGGCGGCCACGATTCCGCAACCCAGACCTGCACCGGCCAGGCGCATGCCTCGGCCGAGCACCAGCTTCAACACGTCACGCGGTCCGGCGCCCAGGGCGATGCGGATACCAAGCTCGCGAGTGCGTTGCGCGACCCAATATGCAATCACGCCATAGACGCCGATCGCCGAGAGCGCAAGAGCAAGCATTGAGAACGTTCCAATGATCTCGGCCGCAAAGCTGCGGGCCCCGAGTGAGGCGCTCACGAGACCGCTCATCGGCTGAGTTCCGAATACGGGAAGGCTCTTGTCAGCTGCTTGCACCTGCTGCCGGATCTGCTCGCCGACTGAGGCAAGGACCGCCTCTTCATCCCCGTTTACCATAACGGGCTTTACTTTTGCAGCCACACTGATCGTGCGCGGGCCCACTTGATACATCGAGAAATAGATATGAGGCGCAGCCGAGGAATCCAAGCTTGCCTGTTTGATATCCCCAATCACTCCTATGATGGTGAACCAACGAGGTTTGGGGCCAGTAAAACCGAGACGATGTCCCAAGGGGTTCTCGTTGCGCCAGAACTGTTTGACTGCTGCCTGATCGATGATTGCCACATCCCCACTTTTGAGATCGTCGGATTCCGAGAGCATGCGTCCGGAGATAAGCGGCGTTTGCAGGACGTGAAAGTAGCCAGGGCTCACCACGACTGATTCCACATCGGGAGCGTCTGCTGCACCGCTAGTTCGTCCTTCAATTGCGATTTTTGTGACAAATTGATCGGCGGTGAGCGGCAGCGAGGATGCCAGAGCTGCCTCCTGAACAGCAGGAATTGCGTTCAACCTGCGCAACAGTTCGCGATTGAAAGCGACACGCTGTTCGGGCTTGCGATAGGGATCGAGCTCCGGATGATTCGGAGCCGACAACCATATCCTCGCGGTTTCGACATGCGCAGGATTAAATCCCGCGTCAACATTGACCAAATGTAAGAGTGTCCGCGCGATCAATCCGGCGCCGGCGAGCAATACCATCGACAGTCCCACTTCAGCAATTACCAAGGCTTCGCGCAGGTGATTCTGGCGTCGATTGGATCCCCCGCCCCGCACGCTTCCTCCAAGACTGTTAACCAGATCCGGCGACGAGCTTTGCAGAGCCGGGGCCAATCCGAACAAAACTGCAGCGGCAATCGCCAATACGACGACGAAGGCGAGTACGTGCGTGTTGAGCGAGAGCTCCTGCAGCCGAGGCACCTGCGCTGATGCGGTCACAACGATCACGCGCAGCATCGCCCAGCCGAGCAGCACGCCGACGAGAGTGGCAACTACGGAGAGTACAAATGATTCAGTAAGCAATTGAATTATCAGATCCCGACGGTGAGCTCCCAGGGCGAGGCGGACCGCAATCTCGCGCTCGCGCGAAGTTGCGCGCGAGAGCAGGAGGTTAGCAACGTTGATGCATCCGATGAGCAGAATAGCCGAGACCGCAGCCAGCAGAGTCCACACGAATGGACGCGATTTGCCGACAACAACTTCATCCATTGCGGTGAGATTCATCGTCCAGCCGGAAGCGGCCGAGTAAACGGTCGGATACTCCTGCCGCAGTTGTGCAGCCAACGCAGTAAGGCGAGACTGAGCTGCAGCGAGAGTAATGCCTGGCTTTAACCGTCCCATCGCTCCCGGAATGAATCGCTGAACCCGCTGCGGCGGATGAGGAAAAGGATCTGCCTTGTATCCGGCAGTGGCCCAGATTTCAACGTCAGCCGCCAGAGTTTTACCCGGATGGCGGAATCCCGGCGGCATTACGCCGACAATCGTGTATCCATCAGTGTCGATGTACACACGGCTGCCGAGAACATTGCGATCGCCGGCAAACAGCCTGTGCCAGGCAGCGTCGCTGATCACGCATGCGTCAGCGAAGCCCAGAGCCTCGTCCTGTGGCCCGAAGACACGGCCAAGCTGGGGCGCTACTCCCAGAATGGAAAAATACGTCGGGCTTGTTCCAAGTAATTCTATGCGCTCAGGATGATCGCCGCCGGTCACATTCGCGCTGACCGGCCAGACGGCCGCGACCTGATCGAAGATTCCGGCGCGATTGCGCAGATCATCCAGCTCAAGAGGGTTGAAGCCCAGATTGGAACCTCCCACTGCCGGCTCGTCTGCCGATACAGATACAAGCTGTGACGGATCGCGATAAGCCAAGGGCCGCAAGAGCACGCCGTCTACCAGAGTGAAGACTGCCGTGGTCGCTCCGATCCCCAGCGCCAGCGTGGCAACGGCAACGAGAGTGAACATCGGATTCTTCCGCAGAATGCGCGAGGCGAACTTCAGGTGTTGGAGCACAGAGCTGCCCTCCTGCTTCTTCATTCAGACGCGTTCCGGTAACGAAGGTAAGCTGTTTCTCGAGCAGTCGTTGTTACGTCGAGGCTGGGTCTTTGCGGGCTTCCCTGCCCCAATCGGCAGGCTGAGAGTTCACCTCTTGAGACGTGCTATAAGATGCGGCACCATGAAACACCAAAGGCTGTTGGTCTTCGCGATTCTTGTCGCAGCCGTCACAGGTGGCTGCGGTCGTGCAGTGGCTCAGGCCGGCACCGGCGATGTTGACTCGCCCGAGGCGCGGGAAGCACGGCTTGCCTGGTTCAAGCAGGCCAAGTACGGTCTTTTTATTCATTGGGGGCTCTACGCCATTCCGGCGGGCGAGTGGAAAGGCAAGCAGATTCCCGGACTGGGAGAGTGGATCATGAATCGCGCCCACATTCCCGTGGCTGAATATGAACAGCTTGCCAAGCAGTGGAATCCCACGAACTTCAATGCCGAAGCCTGGGTGCAGCTTGCCCAGGATGCGGGCATGAAGTACATCGTGATCACCTCGAAACATCACGATGGCTTTGCTCTATTCGATTCGAAGGTAAGCCGCTGGAATGTTGTCGCTGCGACGCCCTTCAAACGCGACGTCCTGAAAGAGCTGGCTGCAGCCTGTCAGAAGCACGGTATGCCGCTCGGCTTCTATTACTCACAGTCGCAGGACTGGCATGAGCCCGGCGGCGCAGGCAACGACTGGGATTTTGGTCCCGATCTGGGACCAGATGGCAAAGAGCGCAAAGACTACGACGGATACCTGCGCGGCAAAGCCGAGCCGCAGGTTAAGGAGTTGCTGACGAACTATGGTCCAGTCGCGCTCATCTGGTTTGACACACCGCGGATGATGACGCCAGAGCGCGCGCAACGATTCGCCACTATTCTCCGTACCTTGCAGCCGAAGACTCTGATCGACGGGCGCCTGGGAGCCAGAGGTGATTACGTTTCCACCGGCGATAACGTGATTCCGTCGAAGGTAGAGAGCGAGTACTGGGAGGTGCCCGCCACTACGAACCACACCTGGGGATTTCGCAAAGACGATACCGACTGGAAATCGCCCGGGGAGATCACGTTCAAGCTCGTCGATATTGTTAGCAAGGGCGGAAATTACTTGCTGAACGTTGGTCCGATGTCCGACGGAGTGATTCCGCAAGCAGCGCAGGACAACCTACGCACCGTTGGACGTTGGCTGAAAGTAAATGGCGAAGCGCTGTACGGAGCCGGACCATCTCCGTGGGGAGACGAAATGGGTGAACCGAGCGCAACCGGAGCTAAAGACATGCGCGGTCAGCCGCTCGTGCTGCCTCACAACGAATGGCGAGTCACGACCAAGCCGGGAAAACTCTACTTTACGTTCTTTCAGGAACCGAGGGTGCCATTTGAGATTCCCGCGATGAAAAATTCGATTAAGCGCGCCTACCAGCTCGCAGACGGCAGTCCTGTGGAAGTGAAAGAGGAGAATGGCAAGCGGGAGCTGGTTATCTCTCGTCCGATTATCGATCCCATGGCGACGGTTGTCGTGATCGAGATCGAAGGCGCGCAAGTGGAGAAATAGTCCTGGAATGCCGGTATACGCGTTCATATTGGGAAATAGGAGAGCGTCCCCGACGGCCAAGACCTTCAGCACAAACAGGAGATCCCCGATTCGTCCCAGCAGTCAGCAGCTGGTAGCCAGCAGCTCATCTTTTTTCTATTCCCTGTAACCTGTTCCC
>DATLKS010000461.1:0-2535 GCA_035538255.1 Terriglobales bacterium | reverse complement strand
CCGTCTTGCATGGGCCAGTTCGTGGATTAGAACGGCATCGAATTCGCGTTGATTGAGCAACCGATCGATGCCGATGGGAAGCAGGATGCGAGGATAAAGGACTCCACGAACTGCGGGACTCCGACGTCCGTCACCGAAGCTCACCGGGACGCCATCTGCCACGAAATCAGACGTCCCACGACGGTCGCCCAGAGGGGCCGGCGCTTGCGCCTCGCGACGCTCTCTCCGTATACGTGACAGCAATCGCATAAGCATGAAGCAGGCGCCGGCTGTCCATATAACGGCAAGCACCACGGCCCTCCGGCCTTCTGTCATATCCCATATTGGTCCGCCAATAGCGCCGAGCGGCCTAGCCCAGGTCAAGTGCGACGCCCCAAGCTTGTCGACTAATGCTGCTGAAGGCACAACGAAATTGAATGCGGTCACGACCCAAATCCAATATTTCGTGGTTGCGTTTGCCCGCAGGAGCGATGTCAGCACCCACGCTGCCGAGCCGACAAGCGATGCAAACAGCAGGTGAATGCTGAGGTAGTACAGCGCGCGTGCGATATGCTCATGCACGTTTGCCTCCACGGCTGCGGCCGTTCTTGGCGGCGCGAGCCGCACTCTGCAATGCTTTCAGGTCCTGTAAGCTCAGGGTGCCATTCTCGAGCAGATTAGAGACGAGCAGACGCGGCGAACCGCCGAACAAATCGAGCAAATCGCGTACGAGCTTGCTGCGATATTGGCTTTCATTGATGGCCGGTTGAAAGAGCTGGGCATTGCCGATCTTCTTTACCTTCCGCAACGCACCCTTCTCCTCGAGCCTATAGACGAGCGTCTGCACTGTTGTGTAAGCAACGCGTTCATCCTCGGGCAGGCTTTCCAGGATCTCGCGCACCGACGCAGTCCCCAGTTTCCAGTCCTGCTCCAGAATGCGGGTTTCGGCCTTGGAAAGACGCGACTCTTTCATGGTCTCCTACCCCTTCCGGCAATCCTACTACAAGAAGCGGCGCTTTCGTTGACCACTTCTCGAACATTTTCTTCCTGTGCTTTGGCTCAAATGGAAAGACGCCCCCCGTCCGTTCGGTAGCGACGTGCTCAACAGGTTGTTCCCTAGCTGTGACGGTAGTCTGCTGGGCGCCACTTTTTAGTCAATCAGATCAACAGCTTGCGAACTCGCCTACGCGCTCTGATCTGTTCATCGAAATTTTAAGGTTCAACTGACGGACAATCTCTTGGCAATCAAGGAGTTGGTGAAGGAATCGAATCCACAAAGAAACGTAGTTTAACAATGTACACAGCGATAGATGATACGCGAGTTCCCAGAAAGCACTCTTAATCTCGTCCCTCCGTCTATCGTCGGCACGCGTTCCAGGTTAAACGATGGACGTGCTGCGAGCCGGGGACCACAACTACAGTTGCTAACGAATTACAGGGCTAACCAACTGCTGCAGTGCTCGATACTTCGCCCGTAGCTGAGAACTAGAATATTCTCATGACCTTTTCCGGACTCTTCAGCGGTGACGAGCGCAAACGAAAAGAGTTGCAGATGAGGGAAGAAGGACGTCTGCCTCCCGGGCAGTCGCTCACGCTCAAATGGCCAGTTCTGCACTCGGGATCGGTTCCGCGCTTCGACGCGGCGAGTTGGGATTTCCGTGTGTTTGGCCTGGTAAGAAATCCGGTCAAGCTCTCGTGGGAGGAGTTTACCCGCCTTCCGCACATCGTGACTACCAGTGACTTCCATTGTGTTACGCGCTGGAGCCGCTTCGATAATCATTGGCAGGGAGTTGCCGTCCGCGAGATCTGGAAGCTGGCAGAACCGCAGCCCGAAGCAAATTACGTACTCGTGCACGCCGAGCAGGGATACACGGCCAACATCCCGCTGGCTGACCTGGATCGTGACAACGTGCTGCTGGCCACCCATCACGACGGCAGGCCAGTCGAGCCTGACCACGGATATCCCCTACGCCTAATCGTGCCGCACCTTTACGCCTGGAAGTCAGTGAAGTGGGTGCGTGGCTTGGAGTTCCTTGAGTCAGATGTGCCCGGCTTCTGGGAGCAGAACGGCTACCACATGTACGGTGATCCCTGGAAAGAGCAGAGATTCGATACCGATTGAGCGCCCTGCCAGCGGGCCTTCCCCGATGCTCTGGTCGACGGTAGCTGGAGTGGCGCGCGCACCGCCCACATGACGGTAGTAACCTCAACCTCCAAGTTACTGCATGCTATGCTACCGGCCAAGGGCGCTATTCATGGCCGTTTACCGATATTTTCGCTTGGGCATTCTCCTCGTTTGTTTGCTTCGTGACGCGGGCGCCGTAGGCGCGCACCAGCGGCCACGGGGTAATCCGGCTACCGTAGCTATAGCTACGCTGACCGTCAGCACGCCATCGACCGTGGCCAGGCATCTCTTTGAACAAGGTATGGCCGATTTCCTCAACCAGAAGACCGAACTCGCTCTTCAAAGTTGGCGCGCGGCAGCTGGCAATGACCCCCATTGTGCGTTAATTCCCGCATTCATCTCCTTTACCGCCAATGATCCCGCTGAAGAAA
>DATLKS010000460.1:0-1810 GCA_035538255.1 Terriglobales bacterium | reverse complement strand
CTCGAATCGAAGTGCGTCGGTAGGGTTCACGGCCGAGGCGCGGTGGGCGGGAATGAGGGCTGCGCCTAGCGCCGTCGAACACAGAACCAAAGTTGCCGCGACGATCGTTACTGGATCTGTCGGCTTGACGTCGTATAGCTGCGATTCGACAAGGCGGCCCAAGGCCCAGACGAATAGCAGCGCGATCGCCGTTCCCGCGGCGATCATCACCAGCGCATCCCGAAGCACCAGCCAGATGGTCGAAAGGCGTGTCGCCCCGAGCGCCATTCGTATGCCGATCTCACGCGTACGTTGCGTGACTACGAAAGACATCACACCGTACAGGCCAACCAGCGAGAGCAGGAGCGCCAGTGCGCCGAAGCTGCTGGAAAGTGCCGACAGCATACGCTCTGTGTTCAGGGATCGGTCGATTTGCTCGTCCAGCATGCGGAAATAGGTAATTGGCAACGCCGGATCGGCTTCGCGAAGGATCGCCCGAATCGATCGAAAGGCTGACTCGGGAGTTCCCCGAAACCTCACGTAAAAATTTGAGCCCGACAGCTCGGCGCCGATGGGATAGTAGGCTTGCTCCCACTGCTCACGTATATTACGGTAGCTGATGTTCTGGACTACGCCGATGATCTCGGTATCCGGTTTTGCGTCAGGCCGGGATCCCATAGCTACTCGGGCCCCGAGAGGGTTGCGCCCTCCGAAGTATCGCTTCACAAAGGCTTCGTTGACAATGACGACGCGCTTCCCGTTCTTACTCACGGGCAGCGATTGATTCACCAGGGCGACGTCTAGCGAATCGTGTTCGTTGAAGTCTCGTCCGGCGATAATCCTGGTTCCCAGGGTGTCGAAGAACCCCGGAGTGACGGCATTGATTTGGACTTCACGATCGGTCGTGAATCGTTCACCACTCTGGATCGTCAGAGAGTTATTCCACGCTCCTCCGAGCAATAGCTGGACACTCGCAATGGACGAGGCTTGAGTGCTGCCGGAATTGCGGAGGCCCTCGCTAATTCGACGAATGAGCTGGGTTGCTTCCGCTCCCGAGTAGCCATTCAGGGCAGGCCTGATGCCGAAAGAGATGAGGCTCGACGTCTCAAACCCCGGACCTTTTGCCAAGAGTCCGTGGAGGGTTTGAATAAACAAGCCTGCCACAACCACCAGAATCAGGGTGAAGGCGATCTGCGCTGTTACAATCCACCTACGCAGAGATAAGCCGCCGGAAGAGGAGCCGCCCCGCTCGTGGAGTGAAGAATCCAGCGATTTGCGGCCGGCCTGTAAAGCTGGCACGCACCCAGCGAGCAAACCGGTTGCCAGGCTTACCAGAAACGCAAAAAGCAACAACCGCGCATCGACGTTGGCGTGCAGGTCGTTTGCGGCAGTATTCCGGGGCAGGAATGCGATGAGCGCCTGCAGGGCAACCGGCGCCATTCCTACACCGAGCAGTCCACCGGCAAATGCGAGAAGAATACTGTCGGCAAGAAGCTGTCGTCCAATTCTCCCGCGCGACGCTCCCAGCGCCAATCTTGTGCTGACTTCCCGATGGCGGGCCGAGCCGCGCGCCAAGAAAAGGCCGGCAACATTCAGGCAAGCCAGAGCCAAGAGCACCACCGTCGCCACAAACAAGACCCAGAGTGGCTGCGAAAAGCTCTCCCGCATAACAGAATGGCCTTGGGACGCGGGAGTGAGCGCCAGCGTCGACGCAAGAAACCGCCGCCGATTCTCGGCGCTGGTTCTTGAGATGTTCGTGCGGCGCGTGTCTTCGTCCAGCATTGCTTTAAACCAGGGTTGCAATCCTGTCTGAGCTTGCGCCAAAGAGACG
>DATLKS010000459.1:0-10016 GCA_035538255.1 Terriglobales bacterium | reverse complement strand
CGAGCAAAACTGGACCTTCCAGTACTCTCTTGGGCACCTTCACAGCCCGGAGGAGCTGGCTCCAGCAGAAGACGTGCCGCGCATGACCGCCTCGGTAATGTATAACCGCCCCCTGCAAAATGGGAACTGGGCATCAACGCTGCTCTGGGGGCGCAACCAAAGTCTGCAAGACGAAAATGTTGGGAACGGTTATTTAGTGGAATCGACTCTGCAGCTCAACAGAAATCACGTGTGGACCCGCGTTGAGAACGTGGATCGCACTAACGAACTCCTGCTTGGCGAGAATCCGCTTCCTTTAGGATTTCACGAGCGATATTTCACCCGAGTGCAGGCGTATACCGCCGGCTATGATCGCGACATCGGCCACATTCCTCATTTGGCAACAGCGATCGGCGGGCAGCTAACCTGGTACGGAGTCCCGAGCGTGCTCAAGTCGACATACGGAGATCATCCCGTAGGCCTGAATTTGTTCGTTCGTGTCCGCCTGAAGTGAGACGTCGGCAACTGCCTCGGGATTTGCCTTTCACTTGTAGTGGGTCAAGCCAGAACCGGAAGAGGCGACGGCAGCGGTGCGCCTAGAACCTGCACGAGGCTGCTCGGCCCGCAGCAGGCACGCTGCATGCGAGCGCGGTCGCGCTGCATCTGCTTGTCCTGGCGGAGCGCCTGTAGCGTACCCTCCAGAATCGAAGCTGCATGGGGATCGCTGGGAACGGTGAGCCGGTAATGCATCCACTTGCCTTCACGGCGCGCGCTGACGATGCCGGCACGGCGCAGGTACGCCAGATGACGGGAGATCTTCGGCTGCGCTGCCCCAATCACCTCGATGAAGTAGCACACACAGAGTTCCTGACCGGCCATGAGGTTGATGAGCCGCAGGCGTGTCGGATCGGCCAATGCACGGAATAGCCGCTCCAGAGGCACACTGGTCTTGGACTCCCGACCCATATTCTGCATTATACATATTCGCCTTGACACATGTATTATTTCAGGCGTAATCTCATCGCATTCGCTTACGCGAATGTGAGGCAATGTTATGAGCACAGAAACCATTAAGGAAACGGTGAAGTCAAAATACGGAGAAGTCGCCCGGCGTGTTGCTTCCGGCGGGAGTGGATCAGGTTGCGCGCCCACTTGCTGTGGGACCGACGCCGATCCCATCACGCGCGACCTCTACAATGATGCCCAAAAATGCATCTTGCCAGACGCGGCGGTGAAGGCATCGCTGGGCTGCGGTAATCCGACGATGCTGGCGGAATTGAAACCCGGCGAGACGGTTCTCGACCTCGGATCAGGTGGCGGCATCGATGTACTGCTGTCGGCGCAACGCGTGGGTCCGAGCGGAAAAGCTTACGGCCTCGACATGACTGACGAAATGCTTGCGATTGCGCGCGAGAACCAGAAGAAAGCTGGCATGACAAACGTGGAGTTCCTGAAAGGAGAGATTGAGAGTATTCCCCTGCCCGACTGCTCCGTCGATGTGATCATCTCAAACTGTGTGATCAATCTCTCCGCCGATAAGGACCGTGTACTTCGTGAAGCCTTTCGTGTTCTGAAGCCGGGAGGGCGCTTTGCCGTTTCTGATGTCGTGGTGCGCGGCGATGTTCCCGAGGCAGTGCGCCAGAGCATGCTGCTGTGGGTAGGCTGCATTGCGGGAGCGCTTCGAGACGGGGACTATATCTTGAAACTCGCGCAAGCTGGCTTTGAATCGATAGAGATTGAGCCCACACGCGTTTACAAACTCGAGGATGCTCGCGCTTTCCTTGCCGCCGCAGGCGTAGATGTTGATTCAATCGCTGCTCAGGTGGAAGACAAGTTCATCAGCGCTTTCGTTCGCGCACGCAAGCCTGATTGCGGATGCGGTCCAAACTGCTGTCAGTAAGGAGTACACGTTAAGAAGCTAGTCCCCGTCTCGCTGCGCTGGAAACTCTGCGGGCTGACCAGGTAATTGGTGGAGTTACGCCGGTTCAGCTGGCGCGCTGCTTATCCAGAACCGGAAGTTGATAGAGCTGAACGCGAAAGCTGGTGAGCGAACCAGGATCTACCAGCCTGCGTCGTAGCCGGAAGCTTACGGCTGATTCACAAGCTTCACAGCGCGGAAACATCTCCCCTTCCACGAGCGTAACTTCCGAAGGGAGACGGTGCTCGGCATGTCGCACAGCATAGACACCGCTAGTAGGAACGAGAGTGCCCGTATTCCAGGTCCCGTCACTTATCGAGACTACCTTTTTGGGCATAGCGCGACTCCAGCGTGCGTGCTTCTGGGACGAACAACTCCAGAACACACGTATAGCGTTCTAGACGAGTTGCGCGATTGTGGGATGTCAACGAACGTGACAGAGTTGCCGTAACTGCATGGGCGGGAATTTATTGCTCTCATCCGCGAACAATTTGCTGCATTCAGGAGCTTGCGAACTGCTTTGCATTGAAAACAGTAGACTTCTCTTGGTATGACGCTTGCACCTTCTTATCGCGTATCGATGATGTCAGGCCGAAGGAGGATGCGATGAAGAAGCGACGTGTTTCGGTGCTGTATCGCGAGAACTGCGGCGGGATCCTCCGCGACCTGGCGTGCGGATTCCGTTATCTGATAACGAATGTTGCCGAATGGGACTTGTATGACGATCTCCGCGAACGAATCTTCAAGCAGCCGCCCCCAGAAGTGCTGGAACACAAGCGGAAACTTTCGGCTTGAGTTTCATTTCAGGAATTATTACCCGTTGGCTAACCCGCGCCGCTCTGGAACTGTGCCCGGAGCGGCGTGACCAGTTCGCGTGCAAACCCTTACACAAGAGAGTCGTCACAGGAAATGCCGTAGGTGATCGCGACCGGCATTTGCGATCACTCCGTCCGGAGAGCCAGGGCGCTCCTCTCAACGGCACAGCTGACAGCTTGGCGACTGCGGCTCCTCCCGAGTGGCTCCACATTCGTGCCGCTCAAATTCATCGTTAGCTCGCATTTGGTAACAAAACGGCACGGCCCAAGCGACGTGGCAATCGGGAAAAAGCATCGCCCAGGAGCACGCTGCACAGCGATATCCATGGACAAATCCTAGCGGACATGAAACCGGGTGCAACACTCGAAGCTGCTGCGCCGAGATGGAAGCGGTTACCACCTGCTCATTGTAATTCGAAGCTCCGGGTTCCATCTCATACGTCCGCACTCAATGGACTCAATGGCCTGCTACTGGCGCGAATTGCGCGAGTAGAGTACAGTGAAAGCGTCCAAGCTCTACGCTGCTGCCCGCCGACAGAAAACCTGCTTCGAGAGCGCTCCTGCCTGGGTTTGGGTTTTAAGGGCTTCACAATTTTGCAAGTTCCCGAAAGGATGGATGCGCTTTGAATATCTACGTGGGAAATCTCCCCTTCAGTGCCACTGAAGACGATTTGAGACAAGCTTTTGGAAAATATGGGACAGTTGGCGAAGTGAATCTCATTCGCGATCAATTCAGTGGACGGTTGCGTGGTTTCGGCTTCGTGGAGATGGCGGATGGCTCGCAAGGCACAGCTGCTATTGCGGCACTGAATGGAAGTGACATGGGTGGCCGCGCCATTACGGTGAACGAGGCTCGTCCGCGCGCGGAGCGCGCAGACGGACGCGGAGGTCGCCCTGCTGGTGGCGGCCGTCCGGGTGGTGGTGGACGCGGCGGCCATCGCGGCAACGATCGCGATCGCGGCGGCCGTGGACCGCGCTGGTAATTCCTTCCAATTATTTGTACCGGAGCAGAGACGCAGCACGCTGCGTCTCTGCCTGAAGATCAGTGCATCAGCGCCGGTCCGGCTTTCTTCTTTGGCGGTCGCATAAGGAAGATCAAGGGTAGCATCATCAGAAAAATGACGGCCAGCAGCCAGAACACGTCATTGAAGCTCATGATTGCGGCTTGCTGCCGAATCATGTTTTCAATCATCCCATTGGCCATCCGCTGAGCCGTTGCGGGATCCGCGCCCGCCTGCGACATCATCATGCCTTTTACGCCATTCACTACTCCTTGCGCCTGAAGATTGCTCGGAGTCACATTCGCAGTCAATGTATTAACATGCGTTTGCGAATGCCGCGTAACGATTGCCTGTACCATGGAAATCCCGATGCTCGCGCCGATGTTGCGCATGAGGTTGAAGATGCTGGTGGCGTTGCCCATGCGCTCCACCGGAATCGGATCGTTCGTGATGGTGGTGAGGGGAATGAAGATGAGGCCCATGCCTACGCCTTGCCAGATCAAAGCCCAGAAAAAGTTCCAGTAGCCAACGTTCATATTCAGATGCGAGAGCCGCCACATGGCAAAGCTGCCGAGAAGAATTCCGCAGACGAGCAGATAATGCGCCTTGACTTTCGACAGCAGAGCGCCAACCGCCGGCATGGCGATGAATGAACCGAGACCCCGTGGAAGCATGGCGATACCGGCTTGCAGTGCTGGATATCCGAGAAGCGTTTGCAAGAGCAACGGGACCAACACGGTGCTGCCGTAAAGAATGAATCCCAAAACGGTCATCAATAGAACACCAGTGGCATAAGTTCGGATCTTGAAGACGGAGAGATCCACTATCGGATGCTCGGTCGTGAGTTCACGAATGACGAATGCAACCAGACCGATGATCGCGAAAACACAGAGCGTGCGAATGAAATTCGAACCGAACCAGTCTTCTTCCTGACCCTTGTCCAACATGATTTGCAGGCAGGAGATGCCAAGAGCCAAGTACCCCATTCCCCAGAAATCGATCTTTGCCGCGGAGCGCTTGATGTACGGTGGATCAAAAACAAAGATGCTGGTGAGAAATACCGACACTATCCCGATGGGAACGTTGATATAGAAGACCCAGCGCCAACTGTAGCTGTCGGTGAGCCAGCCTCCGAGCACCGGACCAAGCATCGGCGCGACTACTATACCGAGTCCCCAAAAGCCCATGGCTTTGCCGCGGTCCTGCGGCGGGAAGACCTCCATCAGGATGGCCTGCGAGAGCGGCTGCAATCCGCCTCCGCATGCTCCCTGAATACAACGAAAGACTATGAGCAGCGGCAGAGTGGGTGCGAGTCCGCACAGGAACGAAGCTGCCGTGAATCCCACAACGGAAAATAGCAGAAGACGCTTTCGACCGAAGAAGTTCGCCAGCCATCCCGTCATCGGCAGGATGATGGCGTTGGCAACCAGATACGAGGTAAGCGCCCAGGTGGCCTCGTCGGTAGTCGCGGAAAGACTTCCAGCAATGTGGGGCAATGAAACGTTGACTACCGTGGTGTCCAGCACTTCCATGAAGGTGCTGGTCATCACGGCGATGGCCACGAGCCATGGGTTTACATCAGTGAAGGAGCGCGCGGCGCCACGCCCGAATGTCTGGGTTGCGGTTGCCATTTCGGCGAACAAGTATGAGATGCGGCAGCAATGCGATTAGACGCCGAGATCCGCAATGCGGAAAGTGCCGTGATGTGCCTCATGAAGTGCAAGCCGGGCAACTACAGCTTCGGCTTCAATTCGAGCGAGGCAGAATTCATGCAATAGCGCAGGCCGGTCGGCCGCGGTCCATCGGGGAAAACGTGACCGAGATGCGCATCGCAGCGGCTACAGACAACTTCAACTCGACGCATCCCGCACTCGTTGTCCTCTTTGGTTGAGACATTCTCTTGGCTGATCGGCTGATAGAAGCTGGGCCAGCCGCTTCCGGAGTCATACTTTGCATCAGAGCTGAACAGTTCCTGTCCGCAACACACGCATGTATAAGTTCCCGGCGTTTTGGTGGCATGGTATTTCCCGGTAAATGGCTTTTCAGTTCCACGTTCTCGGGCGACGCGATACTGCTCATCGGAAAGTTGAGCGCGCCATTCCGCATTGCTCTTGTTGATTTTCTCGGCCATGCAGGTCCCCTGACAATGGGATGCGCCAGGAGCGCGATTGATTCATTCTGACTGCGACGATGCAGCCGCTCGCCCATGCTCAAGGGCATGCCCGATTCTGAGAATCGTTCCTTCTTCGAAGTGCCGTCCGAGGATCTGCAGGCCAATGGGCAGCCCGCTCTTGGATTCACCGCACGGCACAGAAATCCCCGGAATCCCGGCCAGAGATGCGGTCACGGTGAAAATGTCGGCCAGATACATCGAAAGCGGATCGTCGGACTTCTCGCCCAGTTTGAACGCTGGAGTCGGCGTAGTGGGTGTCACGATCGCATCGACTTGTTTGAATGCTTCAAGAAAATCTCCAGCGATCAAAGTGCGGACCTTTTGCGCTTTTAAATAGTATGCGTCGTAATATCCTGCGCTCAGTGCGTACGTGCCCAGCATGATGCGGCGCTTTACTTCAGGACCAAATCCCTCGTCGCGGCTGCGGCGGTACATCTCTGCAAGCGTCTTCGCGTTGGCCGACCGGTAACCGTAGCGAACGCCATCGAAGCGTGCCAGGTTGGCGGAGGCTTCTGCGGTGGCAACAATGTAGTAGGTCGGAATTGCGTATTTTGTATTCGGGAGCGAAATCGATTTCACCTCGCATCCTGCACTCGCGAGCAATTGCACCCCGGCTTCTACTGACGCGCGGACTTCGGAATCCAGTTCCGCGGGAAAGTACTCCTTCGGAACGCCCATCCGAAGACCACGAACAGGCTTCTCGATCTCGTCTTCATAGTTCGGAACGGGACTCTGGGAGGAAGTAGTGTCCATCGGATCATGGCCGGCGATTTGGCGGAGCATGATTGCCGCATCCTTCACTGACTTTGTGAGCGGACCGATGTGGTCGAGGGATGAGCCAAACGCAATTAGCCCATAGCGGGAAACGCGACCATAGGTAGGCATGAGTCCAACAACGCCGCAAAATGCTCCGGGCTGACGGATCGAGCCGCCGGTATCTGATCCCAAAGTGGCAACCGCAGTGCCTGCTGCTACCGCAGCCGCGGAGCCTCCGCTCGAGCCGCCAGGCACGCGACTGAGATCTCGCGGATTGCGCACCGGCCCGAAGGCGGAGTTCTCGTTCGAGGATCCCATCGCAAACTCATCGCAGTTCAGCTTGCCGAGGATGATGGCACCCGCTTGTTCCAAGCGCGATATCGCTGTGCAGTCGTATGGTGGTACGAAATTTCCGAGGATCTTCGAGCCTGCAGTCGTCCGCACTCCACGGGTGAGAATGACGTCTTTGATCGCAATGGGGACGCCACCCAGAGGCGGCACTGGATCTCCGTGATCGACGATGCCGTCTATTTTTTTTGCCTGCTCAAGTGCGCGCTCGCGAGTGAGCGTAAGAAATGCGTTGGGCTGTCCTGGCCGTTGGTCCTCGGCCTCAATCTTGGAATAGAACTTTTCTACCAGCGCTGTAGCCGTTGTTTGACGCTCCTGCACGGCAGCGCGGGCGGAAGAGATGGTCAGGAGATTGAGATCAAGATCGGCGGCCATGCTGGTTAGCGTTCAATGACCTTCGGAACGCGAAAGAAGCTCCCATCGGTCTGCGGAGCATTTTTCAATACGAGTTCGCGTGGCAAACACTCGCGCGGCTCGTCAGAGCGCAAAACGTCTCCAAGACCATTCTGCCCTGCTATGCCTTGCACCTGTGCCATCGGTTCCACATTGCTGGTGTCAAGCTCAGAGAGCAGGTCGATATATTCAAGTATCTCGTTCAAGTCCCTTTCCATGCGCTCGCGCTCAGCTTGAGTGAGCTCAAGGTTAGCGAGATCGGCGACGTACTGAACGTCTCGTTGCGTAATCTTCATGTGTAGCTTAGCGACGCGTTCGAGCGCCGGTGTGAGGCGCTTCATACGAAATATGTTCGATGGTCACACCAAGCAACTGCGAGATCTTGTGGGCGTACTGGGCGGAAAAAGTCTGGAGCTGCGCCTGCCATCCGCGATCGGGAACCTGCACCCGCAGCGTGCCATTTTGAAAACTGAGCGCACGGGTCCTTTCCGCAACAGCCGAACCACAAGCCAAGGGCCAGGCCAGCATGACGGCTTCTTCCTTGGGAGCCTCCTTCAAAACGCGAGTGGCAAGAGTTTGGAGATCACGACGTGCAGATTGCATGAGATTACCTTCAGCTCAGCCAGCCACCTGTCCGCTCGCCGCATGCTCCGCTGCAACCTCTGTGCGGAAGTAGTCGAGCGACAATTGAAGTCCAGTTCGCAGATCGACCTTTGGTTCCCATCCTAGCAGCCTACGAGCTTTAGTGATATCCGGCCGGCGCTGCTTGGGATCGTCCTGCGGCAGCGGAAGATGCTTGATGCCGCTCTTTGATTTGGTTACAGCGAGAACTTCGCGCGCGCATTCGAGGATCGTAAACTCGCTCGGATTACCGATATTGGTCGGCTCCTGCTCTGCTGACCATGCCAGTTTCAGGATGCCTTCGATCTCATCGCTCACGTAGCAGAAGCTGCGCGTCTGACTGCCATCGCCATAAACCGTGAGATCCTCGGCACGCAGCGCCTGCTTCATGAAATTTGAGATCACGCGTCCGTCGTTCATCTGCAGCCGTGGTCCGTAGGTATTGAAGATGCGCACGATACGGACATCCAGTTTGTGATAGCGCCGATAGGCGGTAGTAGCAGACTCCGCGAATCGCTTCGACTCGTCATACACGGATCGCGGGCCGATTGGATTCACGTGACCCCAATAGCTCTCCTTCTGCGGATGCTCCAGAGGATCGCCATAGCACTCTGAAGTAGACGCAAGAAAGAATGTTGCGTTGCGCTTTTTCGCAAGCTCAAGCAGATTGAAGACTCCGACCGATCCGACCTGCAGAGTTTCGATCCCATGTTCCATATAGTCGACGGGGCTGGCAGGAGAGGCAAAGTCGAAGATGTAATCGACTGCGCCAAAATCGAAGGGCTTACAAATGTCCTGCTGGTGGAAGTCGAACCGCGATTCTCGCTTGAGGTGCTCGAGATTGCGCATGTTTCCGGTGAGCAGGTTATCGACACCCAGAACTGTGTGTCCCTCACTCAGCAGGGTGTCGCAAAGATGTGAGCCTAGAAATCCGGCTGCACCGGTGACCATCACACGGCCTGACTTCAGCGATGTAGAGTGCATTCAGGAATCCGATTTGGAACTCAAGTTGAGACGCGAGGCGACGCCCGGCTCAAGTTCCGCAGCGGCCCGGCCTACGCTTACGTACAGGAAACCATGCTTCCGCATGACATCCCTAGTATAGAGGTTACGCCCATCGACAATGATTGGGTACCGCAGCAGACTCTTGATGCGTAGAAGATCAAGCGCGCCGAACTCTTGCCAATCGGTGAGGATGAGCAGAGCATCGGCGCCGACTGCGACTTGATACGAATCCTCAGCATAGGTAATGTCGCCAGTAATCTCCTGGCGTGCGCGATCCATTGCCGCAGGATCGTAAGCGACAACCGAGCACTGTTCGCGAAGAAGTGAACGAATGATCTCTATGGCTGGCGACTCCCGAATATCATCGGTGCCGCCCTTATACGCGAGTCCCAACACTGCCAGCCGTTTGCCCCGAAGGGTCCAGAGCGCAGTGCGCAGCTTCTTCAGGAAACGCTTGCGCTGGTCCTCGTTCACCGAGACGATCTCGTCCAGCATGGGAAATTCGTAACCGCATTCGCGCGCAACAGAGCGAAAGGCGGCAACATCTTTAGGAAAGCACGATCCACCGTAACCGATTCCGGCGCGAAGAAAGCGTCTGCCGATACGGGAATCGGTGCCCATTCCGAGGGCTACCTCTTCGATATCTGCATCGACCATCTCGCAAATATTAGCCACAGCGTTGATGAATGAAATCTTCAATGCCAGAAACGCGTTAGAAGCATGCTTGATAAGTTCTGCACTTTTAGCGCTGGTCACAATCACGCGCGCAGGAATTTGTGAGTTGGCAGGCTGCGGAATCGCTCCCGGTTGGTTGTAATAAGTGCCCCGCGAAAGAGGAGCGTAGATCTGCTGAACTATTTCTGCCGCTCGCGCAGAATCCGCGCCGATCACGATGCGATCGGGATAAAGAAAGTCTGAAACCGCCGTGCCTTCCCGCAAAAATTCTGGATTTGAGACCACGTCGAACTCGGAAGAAACGGCGCCCGCCAGTTGCATCACGCGACGGA